>NZ_VPBA01000055.1:0-13463 GCF_013418945.1 Acinetobacter sp. YH12112
AATAATTCAAGTGAATTTGTTTGAAAGAAGAACTTTAAAAGCTTTATTTTCACCCGATAAAATACCCATAAAACAAGAGGAAGCTCAAATGAGCTTCCTCTTGTGAAAAATTGTGGGACAGCAATGCGGCCGGGGCCGCTCTTTACTGCAAATCCTGATCAGATTTTTTTATGATAAAAACGGTAATAGCTGATATAGCAGGCTGCAATAAAGATTAAACAGCCAAAGAAACTGATGCGCATGGATGGATCAAACACCATACTCAAACAGGTAATCAGACAGAATACAAAGCCCAGAATTGGCACAATCGGGAACAATGGTGCGGCAAAGCCCAGCTCTTTCACGCTACGACCCTGTTTATACCATTCACGGCGGAAGTTGAAATGACTTAAGCAGATACTCATCCAGACCACCACCATGGTAAAGGCCGCAATACCGAGCAGGTTGGTAAAAATCAGCTCAGGTGCAAACTGCTCAGACAGCAAGCCTGGCATTGCGCCCAGCATGGTGACCATCACTGCCACATAAGGAATACCACGCGAGTTGACCTTGGAGAAAACCTGCGGCAACTGCTTCTGATACGACAATGACCACATCATCCGCGATGCTGCAAACAAACCTGAGTTGGCGGCAGACAGTAAGGCGGTAATGATCACGAAGCGGATAATATCTTCTGCGTATGGAATCCCGATGTGCTGGAACACGGTCACAAATGGACTGCTACTCACGCCCTCAGCGGCCAGACCGGCTTCCTGATGCGGCAATAACGCAGTCACCACCAGAATGGTTCCGACAAAGAAAATCAGCAGGCGGAAAATCGCGGTGTTGATGGCTTTTGGAACGTTTTTGGCCGGGTCTTTGGTTTCACCAGCGGCCACACCAATCAGTTCGGTGCCAGAGAAGGCAAAGTTCACAATCAGCATGGTGGTGAAAATCGGGAATAAACCTTCCGGGAACCAGCCCTGTGCGGTTAAATTGCTAAACAGCGGCGCAGATTCATAGCCCTGATAGCCGATCACGCCGAAAATGGCCAGCAGACCGAGCAGAATAAAGGCCACCACGGTCACGACTTTGACCAGTGCCAGCCAGAATTCCGATTCAGCAAACCAGCGGCTAGACACCATATTTAAGGTAAAGACAAATACCCCAAAAATAATGGTCCATAACCACATCGAGATGTGCGGGAACCACTCCTGCATCAGCAGGGCGGCTGCGGTAAATTCAGTCCCCAGGGTGACTGACCAGGTTAGCCAGTACAGCCAGGTGACGGTATAGCCTGTTCCGGGTCCAATATAACGTTTGGCATAAGCACCAAAAGAACCGGATTCAGGCATATGGACAGCCAGTTCGCCCAAACACAGCATAACCATGTAAGCGATCACGCCGCCCAAAAAATAAGCAAGAATGGCACCTACAGGCCCCGTTTGTGCAATGACTTCACCCGAACCTAAAAATAAACCAGTTCCGATTGCACCACCAAGTGAAATCATAACCAGATGTCGAGTACTCATAGCGCGTTTTAAAGGCGCAGAATTGCCCTGATGCGTAGCATCATTCGGAGAATGAGATGTCTGCATAAGAGTAGGAGAATAAAAGAATAGAGAAGCAGGCTATTGTAGAGAAAAACTACAAATCTGCAATCAATAATCAAAACAATTGGGTTAGAAGTAATCGTCTGGCGCGATTTAGATGGCGTCCCTACGGGGATTCGAACCCCGGTTACCGCCGTGAAAGGGCGATGTCCTAGGCCTCTAGACGATAGGGACGTTGCGAGGTGAGGGCTATATTAGGGATTTGCCCCAAAGATGTCAATTTGATGACGGGAATAATTCCACGATTTGGATTTATTTGTCTAAAAAGTATCTGTTTAGGCTGTTGGAAAATTTATCGTTTGATGATGGCCACCCGGTTTTTAATAAGCACTTCAATCTGCACTGGATTTTAACCAATGAGCATCTGCACGACTCATCGTACTGGAGATAAAAAAGACCACATTTAGTGGTCCGGGGTTTGGTACTCAGGCGCTTGTGGTTGCGGCGCGGCCTGTTCAGCCGGTGTGGGCGCTTGCGGTGCTTTACTATCACGCGACACAATGTACAGATAAAGTGCTGAAGGCAGCAAAATAATCAGAACCAGAAAAATCTTTTTTAACATTGTCTTATAAAACAGCATGGGAAATTACTGCAATTATAGCGGATGCACAGGTCAAAAGCGCAAGCCTGTGTATGTTTCCACGCTAGAATTTAAAGGTCACATCGGCAATAAACTGCCGGCCAATGTCGGGCTGAGCGCTGCCGCTGCTGTCAATAAAGCTGTTGGCGCGGTTGGTGACATTGTTGATGGTCAGGCCCAAAATGGTCTGGGTATTTTTAAAAGATGGAATCCGGTAGCTGGCTTTTAAGTCCCAATAAAACTTGTTCCGGGTGGTGTACGGCGTATAGGCATCATGCTGCACACCTTGTGCATCGGTATAGCCTTTGGCCTCACGCTTTAGGGCATTGACTTTGCCCTGATAACTCAGGAAATGGCTGAGCGTTAGCGGCAGGCGGTCAAACTGCATCTCCCAGTTCAGGCGCACGGTCCACGGCACATGAAACTCATGGGCAGGGCGGTCCTCGGCATCAATCAGTTGCCCTTTATAATAGACTTGTAGGGTGGCGGTCAGGATATCGGTGCTGTCGTAATGATCAAAATTGCGCGTGGTTTCGGTATAGTCGGCATTCAGGGCCAGACGATGCTGTGCGCCTAAAAATGCCAGTGGCGCCAGGTTACGAATAGAAAGCGAATAAATATCGGATGCAGAGCGACCGCGATTGTCATAGCTATAACTCAGATCTTCCAGATTCATTTTAGTTTTGCGTAACTGGTCCTGATTGTCACGGTTGACCCATTTCAGGCTGAGTGCGGTATTGTGCAGTTTGGAACTCAGGCCGAGTACGGTTTCATCGCTATACGGGGTTTTTAGCTTGGAGCGATAGGTGAAACTGGTTTTTCCTGCGGTTTTGGGTGTCCAGCCCTGTTCCAGCTGCGCGCGTGTATATTTTTGCTCAAACTGGTCAATCCGGTCATTCAGTTCATTCACAAATGCGTTCAGCCCGTAATAGCGGTTCCAGCCACCCAACAGGGTCAGGCACTCATTGCCAAAAGGACGGATTTCTAGCGCGGTTCTGGGGGCAACATTGTTCTGTTTATGGATAGAATCATAGTCATTCCGGAAGCCCAAGGTCGCGGTCAGATAGTGATTCCAGTGAATCTGGTCTTCAATAAAGGCATGCCAGCGATCCTGATGGATATCCAGCTGACCAGCATAATAGCTGGTTTTGCTACTTAAATACTGGCCTTGATATTTACCATCCAGACTCGGTGCAGTATCACAGGCATCATATAGAGTGCCGCTATCAGACTGGCAGTCGGCGCCGTTTAAATTTAAAGGCGTGGCATATACATGGGCAGTTTCAGGACGTTGCCAGTAAGCAGCATAATGGCCATAGCCGGCCCCGATTTTAAACTGATGCCGTAAAGATGCGGTTTCAATCGGCTCAAACAGGGCTTTAATGGTGTATTCCAGCCGGCTTTCTTGCTGCTTTAAGCCACCCATATGACCTTCGAAACTATATCTGTCCTTGCCCCAGTTTTTGCTGCTCGAGTTGAGCCAGCTATAGTGGTTCTGGGCGGCCTGACGTCCTGCTTGCTGGCGTTGATAGTTCAGCTGCTGGGTCAGCAAGACACTGTCGAGCTGGTTGTTCAGATTAAAATACAGGTTCTGGCTGTTCGAGTGTTGAGTCGATTCAGAATCACGGATATTGGATTTAAAATACAGTCCATCATTTTCCAAAAAGCTTGCGCCCAGCTTAAACGAGATACGTTCAGAGGGATCATAAAATAATTCCACACCGGCATTGCGGGCCTGACGCTGCTGTTCAAATTGCCCTGATTCGGCAAAATCTGTTTTTAAGGGAATGGCTGAATGCCGGTATGAAGCAAAGGCATTAAAACCCCATTGCTCACTGAGCCGACCATAACTGTTCAGGCTAATGCCCTGTTTGGTGAAGTAGGGCTGTGCCGACTCATCGCTCGAATCTTCAAAAGCATCCCGGCTGTCCTGAGAGGGGAAATTGACTTTTGACCAGGCATCTGAGGTGTAGTCATAACTGAGCGAACCGTGAATTTTACCAATTTCGGTTTGTGGTGCGCAGGTTTCGGCAGAAATCACGCCGCCGGTAAATTCTCCATATTCCGCCCCGACATTACTGTCTAACACTGTCAGTTTGCACAGCAGGTCGGTATTGATGGCAGCAGCCTGTGAATTGCCCATCAGCTGGTTAGGATGATTGGATTGCTGTGCCCCCACCGGATTAATCGTATTGTTGATGGCGAGGCCATTGATCAGAATCTTGTTATCGTAAGCCAATCCGCCATTAATACTGATATCGGCCGCGTTCAGTTCACCTTGCTGCAAGCTGCTGCGAAAGCGGTGACCTAGCTGCACGTTCGGATTCACCTTTAAAAAGTCGGTGATGTTCTTGCTGCTATTCGGGCTTTTCTTTAAATCTTCCTGTTTATAGACTGTTTTTCCCAGCGCATTTTCCTCTTTGGCCTCGACCACAATGGTCGACAGTTTGAGCGAGGGAGAGAGGGTGGTAGGTTCTGATTCTTGAATCTGTTCAGCAAAACTAAGGGAGCTGAAGCTGCTTAAAATGGCCACAGACAAGCTGGAATAGGCAAAACGCATGAGATGTGTTTTTTGTAAAAGATAATGCAAGCGATTATCATTAACTTGATGGGCTTAATCAATAGAAATGAGAATTATTTGCAATAACAGCTTAAATAAACAACAGTGCTGTGCAAAGAAGAATGAATAACAAACAGGAGGGGAGAGAAATGAGATGGCGTCCCTACGGGGATTCGAACCCCGGTTACCGCCGTGAAAGGGCGATGTCCTAGGCCTCTAGACGATAGGGACGTTTAGAAGATGGCGGTATCTTATTGATCCGCCACCAAGGTGTCAAGTAGATGCGGGGTGAGTTTGTTTAAAATATAACAGAACAGTTCCGCGGTCTTTTGTGTGTCGTACAGGGCAGAGTGCGCTTCTTTGCCATCAAATTCAATGCCGGCCTGAATACAGGATTTGGCCAGTACTGTTTGACCGAACATCACCGCGCTTAAGGTTACGGTATCGAGTACGGAAAAGCTATGAAACGGATTCTGGTTTTTGGTACTGGTACGGGCAATGGCCGCCTGTAAAAAGCCCAGATCAAAATGCGCATTGTGGCCGACCAGCACTGCATGAGTACAGTTTTGCTGGCGACGCACTTCATTCACGGATTTAAAAATACGTTTCAGCGCCGTTTTTTCATCTTCAGCCATGGCCATACGCATCGGGTTGAACGGATCAATCCCGATAAAGTCGAGTGAACGACGGTCCAGATTGGCCCCTTCAAACGGATTAATATGCGCATGATAGGCCTGACCCGGAACAAAATGGCCTTCCGCATTAAACACAATCGGAATGGCGGCTATTTCAAGTAAGGCATCGGTTTGCGAATTAAAACCTGCTGTTTCGACATCGACCACAACAGGTAAGAATCCACGGAAACGCTGACCAATTAAAGGTAGAGTTTCGTCTGTCACACTTTTCTCCATTGGATGGTTTGACCGGCATATAGCGGAACAATCTGTTCACCATCCAAATAGTCTAAACTTGCAGGAATCACTTGGTCTTCTTTAACCAGGGTAATCGTACCAGTATTACGCGGCAAACCATAGAAGTCTGCGCCAAAGTGGCTGGCAAAACCTTCTAGGCGGTCCAGTTTACCGACCTGGTCAAAGGCTTGCGCATACAGCTCAATGGCGGTTGGTGCGCTATAGCAGCCGGCACAGCCACAGGCATTTTCTTTGGCATTTTTAGAATGCGGCGCACTGTCGGTTCCGAGGAAGAATTTCGGGTTGCCACTGGTCGCCACTTCCAGCAAAGTCTGCTGATGGGTTTGACGTTTTAAAATAGGCAGGCAGTAGAAGTGCGGTTTAACTCCACCAACCAGCATGTCATTGCGGTTAAACAGCAAATGCTGCGGAGTAATGGTAGCCGCTACGTTACGGTCCTGCTCCAGGACAAAGTGTGCTGCTTCGCTGGTGGTGATGTGTTCTAGCACCAGTTTCAGTTTCGGGAACTGTTTTAATAAAGGTGCCAATACTTCATCGAGGAAGCGTTTTTCACGGTCAAAAATATCGACATGCTGATGGGTCACTTCGCCGTGTAACAGCAGCGGCACCTGATGTTCTTCTAACTGTTCAATCACCGCATAGACTTTACGGATGTCGCTGACCCCATTGTCCGAGTTGGTGGTCGCACCAGCCGGATACAGCTTGATGGCATTGACATGCTCGGAGTCTTTAATTTTTTTCACTTCGGCTGGCGAAGTCTGATCGGTGAAATACAGTACCATGCGCGGATCAAACGCCACGCCTTCTGGCACATGCGCCATAATGCGTTCACGATAGCTGATCGCTTCTTCCACGGTTTTTACAGGCGGGACAAGATTCGGCATACAGATCGCACGTGCAAACTGTTTGGCAAGATCTGGAACTGTACGTTTTAATGCTAAACCGTCACGTAAGTGAGCATGCCAGTCATCTGGCTGTAAAAGAGTAATCGTATTCAAGGTGATGCCGATCGAAAAATAAATGGAATGATAATCTATAAACCTGACAATGATAACGTCAAATCTAGACAAAAGATGCCTTATATTGAATTAATTTTTATCATTTTGTGTTATTTTTAAGCGACTATAAAAATTATATTTTATGTCAATGGAATACAAATATAAGCTTGTCCAATTGCAATACGACAAGGAAAAAATAGAGGCACTGATTGCCCGGCAACGACGCAGCGCGGGTCAGGTGTTTCCGAAACAGCTGGAACAGGAATTTTGGCAGCAGTATTTGGAGCGTGCCCGGCATAATATTAACCAGTATTTCTGGTCGGGGGTGCTGGTCTATTTTATTCTGACCATGCTGGTCATTCCCGGGGATTACTGGATTATCCAGCCGCAACATTTCTGGCATGATTTTATCCGCTGTCTGCTCGGGCTACTCAATGGTGGTCTGTGTCTGCTGACGCTGTTTTTCTTTGCGCATTATAAAATCCTGCGGCGCTATTTTGCCTATGCCGCCATGGCGCTGGTGTTCTGGGCCATCCTGTCGATGACCTGGCTCACCATGACCGTGTATACCGAAGCACTGAAATATCAGGCCATGATGATCATCTGTATCATTTACATCATGGGCTATGTGCTGACCGGGGTAAAACCATTTCATATGCTGCTGACCGGATTAATGGCGGCAGTCATGACCATGGTCATGCTGTTTACCTTTTACATTCCAATTGATGTGATGGTGATGGCGCGGGTGCTCATCGGCAGCGTAGTGATGGGTTTTTTAATGAGTAAAATGCTGTGTACCCGAGAGCGGATGATCTTTCTGGTGATGCAGCAGGCGAAACTCGGCGAGAAAATTAACCGGATTAACAGTGAAGAATTGCTGCATTTAAGCCAGCATGATGCACTGACCAAAGTGTCGAACCGGCGCAACTTTGATGAAATGCTGAACAGCTATTATGAGCAGGCGCGGCATGATGAACGGCCCTTGTCCTTGCTATTTATTGATGTCGATTTCTTTAAGCTGTTTAATGATTTTTATGGCCATCAAAAAGGTGATGAAGTCATTTCATCAGTGGCCAAATCCATTAAAGACGCGATCCGGCATATGGATTTTGTGGCGCGCTATGGTGGCGAAGAATTTGTGGTGTTGCTGCCTGAAACCGATGCGCATGGTGCTTATGCGGTGGCGTCAAATATTTTTAGGGCAATTGAACGGCTGGCCATTCCGCATGAAAAATCCAGTGTATCCGATATTATTACCATCAGCCTGGGTTTTACCGTGTATAAAGGCGAGCTCGAGATTTCCAAGGATGATCTGATTAGCCGTGCCGACCAGGCGCTGTACCGGGCGAAAAAACTCGGCCGGAACCAGATTTATTATCAGACCGCGCAGGTCAGCGATATTCTGCAGGGTCTGGAATAAATCCCAAACAGCAAGCACAAAAAAACCGCCCGAAGGCGGTTTTTTCATAGAGACAACTTATTTCTTGTCTTTTAATTGTGGAACAGCAGAACCTGTACCCACGGCCAGTAAACCAGCACCGGTATAAATGCCAAGTTTTTGACGGGTATCGGTAATGTCCAGGTTACGCATGGTTAACTGACCAATACGGTCCATTGGCGTGAACATTGAATCACCTTTTTCCATGGTCAAACGCTCAGCTTCATAGGTGAGGTTTTCAGATTCAGTATTCATGATGGTGTAGTCATTACCACGACGCAGTTCTAAAGTCACCGTACCAGTAATGGCTTTCGCAACCCAACGCTGTGCAGTTTCACGCAGCATCAGTGCTTGAGAATCGAACCAGCGGCCTTGATACAGTAAACGGCCTAAACGTAAACCGTTAATACGGTATTGTTCGATGGTGTCTTCGTTATGAATACCTGTCACTAAACGCTCGTAAGCAATGTGCAGCAGCGCCATACCCGGAGCCTCGTAAATACCACGAGATTTCGCTTCAATGATACGGTTTTCGATCTGATCCGACATCCCCAGACCGTGACGGCCACCAATGCGGTTGGCTTCCAGAATGAACTCTACCGGATCTTCGATACGACGGCCATTCAGTGCAACCGGGAAACCTTCTTCAAAGGTAATTGAAACTTCTTCAGGTGCAATTTCAACGTCATCTTTCCAGAACGCAACGCCCATGATTGGCTCAACAATCTTGATACCGGCATTCAGGTATTCCAGATCTTTAGCTTCATGCGTTGCACCCAGCATGTTCGAGTCAGTCGAGTAGGCTTTTTCTTTTGACATTTTATAGTCAAAGCCGTTGTCGATCAGGAACTGTGACATTTCTGCACGGCCGCCTAGCTCATCAATAAAGGTCTGGTCTAACCACGGCTTGTAAATTTTGAGCGCCGGGTTGGTCAGTAAGCCGTAACGGTAGAAACGCTCGATGTCGTTACCTTTATAGGTTGAGCCATCACCCCAGATGTTCACGTCATCTTCTTTCATGGCAGTAACCAGCATGGTACCGGTAACGGCACGGCCCAGTGGTGTGGTGTTGAAGTAAGGCACACCACCTGTTGAAATGTGGAACGCGCCACACTGAATTGCAGCAATACCTTCAAGTGCAAGCTGTAAACGGCAGTCGATTAAGCGTGCTTTTACTGCGCCATAGGCTTCTGCTTTCTTCGGAATAGCATCGTAATCATCTTCATCTGGCTGACCTAAGTTTGCTGTGTAGGCATAAGGTTCAGCGCCTTTTTGTTTCATCCACAATAAAGCAGCAGAAGTATCTAGACCACCAGAGAAGGCGATACCCACTTTTTTGCCTACTGGTACGCTTTGCAAGATCGTTGCATTATCAGTCATTGCGAGTCCTAACTTATGAATATAGGCAACCAAAATGGTGGCCAAGGAGAATTCGAAAATGGCGCTATTGTAGCACTTTTCCGAAACGATGTTTTCTGAAAAATTTGCTTTCTGAAAAAAGTTAGACTTTTTTCATCGGTTTCAGTTTATTTTCGGCCACAGCAGCCCATTCCTGGCTTGAGTATGATAGAACAATTTATATCCACAGAGAGGAAATGCCGATGCAGCCCAATGTCACACCGCCCCCATTGATCTCCAACAATAACCGCAATGAAACCCTGGCGCTGGTTCATGGTATTTATGCCGGTTTACTCAGTTTTAGTGCGGTGGTGTTCCTGTATCTGGAATATCAGCAGCGCAGTATTGCCACAGTCAATTTAGTGATTGTGATGGCCTTGATGCTGCTGTTGATTTATCTGAATATCAGCGCCTGTTTAAAAGTGAAACGGGGCGATGGTGAAGGACGCACACTGTCGCGTATTTTGGCCGTGCTAATGTTATTAAGCTTTCCAATTGGCACGGTGCTCGGTGCAATTGCACTATGGAAAAGCAGCAGCAAGCAGTGGCAGAACTGACATTGGCAGTTTGTCATGATAATTTTTTGAAAATGCCATAAACAAATAATAAAAAATCGCTACAGTATTATGCAACAAGTTGCAAAGCCAGCGTACAGGAATACATGATGACAACAAGCTATGCACATCTGCTCAGTCCATTACATTTAGGTTTTACTACCCTGAAAAACCGGGTGGTGATGGGGTCCATGCATACCGGTCTGGAAGACCGTTTTTATAATTATCCGAAACTGGCGGCCTATTTTGGTGAGCGTGCCAAAGGCGGCGTTGGCCTGATTATTACGGGCGGGATTTCCCCGAACCGTCAGGGCTGGTTATTACCGGCCGGCGGCACCATGAATACCTTGGGGGATATTGCACCGCATCGACTGGTGACACATGCGGTACATAAGCATGGCGCCAAAATCCTGTTGCAGATTCTGCATGCCGGCCGTTATGGCTATCAGCCTTTTGTGGTGTCGGCTAGCCCGATTAAATCGCCAATTTCACCATTTAAACCGCGCCAACTCAGCGATAAACAGATTTTAAACACCATTCAGGACTATGTGAAAACCGCCAGTCTGGCCAAAAAAGCCGGTTATGATGGCGTGGAAATCATGGGTTCTGAAGGCTATTTGCTAAACCAGTTTTTAAGCCGTCATGTCAATCAGCGCAATGACCGTTGGGGTGGCCCGATTGAAAACCGAATGCGCTTTGCTGTGGAAATTGTCAAAGCCATTCGTGCAGAAATTGGCGATAAGTTTATTATCTGTTTCCGTCTGTCGATGCTGGATCTGGTACATGATGGCAACACTATGGATGAAGTCATCACGGTAGCCAAAGCTTTGGAACAGGCCGGTGTGACTTTACTGAATACCGGTATTGGCTGGCATGAAGCGCGTATTCCGACCATTGTGACTTCGGTGCCGCGCGCGGCGTTTGTCGATTACACCGCAGCCGTGAAACAGCAAGTGTCGATTCCGGTGATTGCTTCTAACCGGATTAATATGCCAGATACGGCCGAAGAAATTCTGGCAGCGGGCAAAGCCGACATGATTCAGATGGCGCGTCCTTTACTGGCCGATGCTTTCTGGGTCAATAAAACAGCCACCAACCGGGTCGATGAAATCAATACCTGTATTGCTTGTAATCAGGCCTGTCTGGATCATACCTTTAAAAACCAGCGCGCGACCTGTCTGGTCAATCCGCGTGCTGCTTATGAAACCGAACTGGTCTATGTTAAAACCAAACAGCCAAAACGGATTGCCGTGGTGGGCGGTGGAGTCGCTGGTATGTCTGCTGCAACGGTGGCTGCAGGCCGTGGTCATCAGGTGACATTATTTGAAGCCAATGCCGATGTCGGCGGGCAGTTTAATCTGGCCAAAGTGATTCCGGGCAAAGAAGAATTCCACGAAACCATCCGCTATTTTAAGGTGCAGCTGGAAAAAACTGGCGTAGATGTACGTCTGAATACCAAAGTTAACCGCGAGCAGCTGGAACGTGAAGGTTTTGAGGAGGTGATTGTTGCCACTGGTGTGGTGCCACGTACACTCAATATTCCGGGCAGCGATTTACCCCAAGTTCTGTCTTATGCCGAAGTACTCAATGGCGCGCCTGTCGGTCATAAAGTGGCGGTAATTGGCGCTGGCGGCATTGGCTTTGATGTGTCCGAGTTTTTATTAAAACCGGAGCAGCAGCCACAGCCGCAACCTGTGGAGGACTGGAAACGCGAGTGGGGCGTCGATTTAAATCCACACTATGTATCTGAAGGCGGTATGCAGGCACCGGAAATTCATCCCCCTGTGCGTGAAATTTATTTGTTGCAGCGTAAAACCACGCCATTGGGTGCCGGCTTAGGTAAAACCACCGGCTGGGTGCATCGTGCACAACTGAAAAAGCACGGCGTACGCATGTTACGCGGGGTGCAATATAAAGCCATTGGTGATGAAGGCTTGTGGGTAGAAATGGATAGCCATGACCAGTTATTGCGAGTCGATACCGTGGTGGTCTGTGCCGGGCAGGAATCGGTCAAAGAGATTATGCCGGAAAATGGCCAGCAGACCTTGGCGCAGTATCACATTATTGGCGGGGCAAAACTGGCGGCGGAACTGGATGCCAAGCGCGCCATTCGCGAAGGTGCTGAATTGGCCGCCAAACTTTAAACATTTGATGAAACAATATTCGTTTGAGTCACTTGAATGTAATTTTTACTTGTCAGATGGAAAAAAGCTTCGTATTATGGCGCACATGGAAGCGTGGCAGAGCGGTTTAATGCACCGGTCTTGAAAACCGACGAGGGTGTGAGTCCTCCGTGAGTTCGAATCTCACCGCTTCCGCCAAATTTTAAGATAAGCCCTTGTATTTGCAAGGGCTTTTTCCTTGCTTGTGCTTTTGTCCCACATTGTAACCCACATAAAATTTTGGATTGGAATAATCAAAATAAAAATAATTCAGATGGCTTTGGATAATAGGTAAATAGAGTGAACCGTACCGGGTTTGTCGGAGAGTCAATATTCTGAGAGACTATCCATCGTATTGGGCTGCAATCACCGCAATTGCACCTAAGATTGGCTGTACTCCTAAAACACTTCGTGCCTGGCATCAAAAATATTTAGATAAACAAAATCCAGTTAAAGTACAGCAGCTTTCAGATCAAGAGCGTATTAAACAACTGGAACGCGAAAATAAGGAACTGCAACGTGCTAACGAAATTCTACGTAAAGCAGCCGCTTTTTTCGCCCAGGCGGAGCTCGACCGCCCACACAAATAATGGTGGATTTCATCCATAACAATAAAGATCGATATAGTGTTGATGCGATTTGTAGGATTTTACCGATCGCGGCTTCTACCTATTACCGAACTTTAGATCTCGCTGATGAGAAGCATTGCTTCGCAAGGGAACATCGAGCGAAACGAGATCTACATGATGAGCATCATGCTGAACAAATTAAACGTATTTGGAAAGAAAGTTCAGGTCGATACGGTGTGCGTAAGGTCTGGCAACAATTGAAACGTTAAGGTTATGTTATCGCACGTTGTAGAGTTGCTCGATTGATGCAGAAGCTAGGTATACAAGGTGTTTGGCGTGGTAAGAATAAACAAACCACCCGTAACCGAGATGACCAAAAACGAGCAGATGATTTAGTGAAACGGAATTTTAATGCTGATCATCCTGACCCTTGCGAAGCAGTGCTCAGGTCGATGACTTCACGTATATTCAAACAAATTCAGGCTGGATCTATACCGCCTTTATTATTGATGTGTTCTCACGAGCAATTGTTGGATGGAAAGTATCGACACGTATGAATACAGATATGGTGCTTGGTGCATTGGAGCAAGCATTGCACGATCGAGGTATGCCAAAGAATGTGATTCATCATTCCGATAGAGGTGTTCAATATCTTTCTATTCGCTATACCAATCGTTTAG
>NZ_VPBA01000056.1:0-12280 GCF_013418945.1 Acinetobacter sp. YH12112
CTCATGAAATACGGTATTCTGATGTGACAAAACCTGAATCCTGGTCGTTAAAGTGTTTGTTTACACTCATATTTTAACTGTTAGGACTCAGGTTTTTTTATTTAAAGCAAACTATGGGACAGCAGTGGCACCGTAGTGCCCTTTCTCTTTTTTGCTCACTTATTTCAGGTTCAGCTGATATACCGCGGTGCTGCCGCTGAATTCATTGCCCACCACCAGTAATGGCTGGCCATTAGGCGAGTCCTTTGCCGCAATAAAGACCAGACCTTCCGGGCCTAAATCACCGGCCTGCCCCAGCTCAATTTGTTCAGTGCTCGCACTCATCTCACGGCTATTCAGATACTGCACAAAACTTGGTGCAGATGGAGTCGATACATCATAGACCATCACCCCGCCAGCACGTTCCAGACCAATAAAGGCAAAGGTTTTGCTGCCAATCTGGCCCAGCGTCACGCCTTCAGGTTCAGGGCCTTTGTTGTCACTGCGGTTATCCATGCCGGCTTCTTCATGGTTGGCATTGAAAATTTCCGGATGATGCTCGGCAATGTACTGCTCAAAATCATCCCCTGAATCCCAGACCCGTTCCAGACCGTTTTGCGCGCTATTTTCTGTCCAGATACTGACCGAGCGTGCACCAAAACTATAAAGATGGTCATATACCAGATTGCCGCGTTCATTCAGCTTTGGCGTACCATCGGCATTTTTCTGGTAGCCTTCAGTCCAGGTAATATTCAGACGACCCAGCAGATGATCTTTACGGCAGTCACCAGCATTGCCTGCCGTGGCACCGCAGTAGCCAAAATTGTCCGGATTCAGCTCGGCACCTTTGGCCAGCTGGCTTAAGTGTGCCGGTAAATCATCGCCTAAACGGCGGGCAAAGCCATCGGCATGTACCAGATGTTTCACTCGCCATTCTTCTACAAAACCTTTGCTGGTGTCGTTATTAAAATATTCTGGTGTGTCTTCACCCCAGGCGCGTGCATCGCCTTCATTGGCCGTCACAATATAGGTTTTGCCGGCCACGTCAAAGCTGGCAATCGCATCTGGCATATACAGACCGCGCACATTGGCCCAGGTCTGGATCTTAATACTGCCTGTCCCATCAACACCATCGGCATCGCTGACATCCATGCCATTGCCGTCCAGACCATGGTCTTTAAAGCCCAATGGATACACCGCCAGTACTTTGGCATTGACCACATCAATTTTGGCCAGCGCATTGTTTTCCTGCAATGCAGCCCAAGCCGTTTTGCCATCTTGCGATACCGTAATATATTCCGGTTCAAAATCCTGCGCCGCGGTCGCATTTGGCCCGAAAATACGCACGCCCTGGGCACGCAGCGCCGCTTCCTGACCATTAAAGGCTTTAAAGTCTGCAGTGCGGACCACAGGCGCTGTTAAATTACTCAGCTGAATCACGGAAATTGAACCTTCCGGATCAACCTGATAATCGTCCGATGGCTCACCTTCATTGGCCACCAGCAGGGTTTGACCATCCGGGCTAAAAGTCAGCATATCCGGTAAGGCACCGACCTGCACATGCGCCAGTTTGCTCAGATCTTTGGCCTGATACAGCGCCACATAACCCGGATCGGTTTTGACGGCAGCCTGAATCGCAATTGCCACAATACCGTTATGCACCGCGACACTGTTTACTTCTGCGCCTTCGGCAATATCATGGACCTGAATCTCGGCAATTTTAACCGGCTGATTTGGCTGGCTTAAATCGAGTACATCCAGCACCCCGGCCTGCGCATTGACCACAAACAGACGTTTGCTGGCGGCATCATAGGCCGGAATTTCTGCGGCACTTTCTGCAAAAATGCCCGACTGATAGGCCCCAATTTTGCTCAGTTCAATGGTATTTGGGGTTGGATCGACCGGTGCAGGACTGACCTGATCATCATCACTGTTACACGCTGCCATCCCCACGGCCAACATGGCCACCCAAAGTGATTTCAATTTTAATTTCATAGGTTTAATTTGATAGTGTTTAGAATATGAACAATTTATAAACATCCGGTTGCAGTGCCATGACGTTTTGATTGCAGTTTTCTGACAGGGTCAGGCCGTCACGCGGCAACGCTTTAGATACGATATCCGCGCCAGATTGTTTTACACTAGGCAAAATTCCACCATGCCCGCTAATTATGACTGCCACGCCAACCCATCAAGCCCTGCAACCCGAATTCAGATTGTTAGTGCTCTTGGTGTCGATTGGCTTTTTTATGCAGGGCCTGGATACCACCATCATCAACACCGCGTTGCCGGCCATTGCCGAGAATTTGCAGGAAGATCCGCTGCGAATGCACAGCGTGGTGGTGGCCTATGTATTGTCAGTGGCGGCCTGTATTCCCTTGAGTGGCTGGCTGGCCGACCGTTTTGGCGTGCGCAACACCTATTTTTCCGCCATTGTGATTTTCACCCTGGCCTCCATTGGCTGTGCCTATGCCAGCAGCCTGAATGAACTGCTGTTTTACCGGGTACTGCAAGGCATTGGCGGCGCGTTCTTATTGCCAGTTGGTCGTCTGGCGATGCTAAAAATCATTCCCCGCACCCAGTTTTTATCGGCCATGAGCCTGATGAGTCTGGCCGGTCTGATCGGCCCCTTAATTGGACCTACTTTGGGCGGCTGGCTGGTCGAAGTGGCCTCATGGCACTGGATTTTTCTAATCAATCTGCCGATTGGCATTTTAGGCGTCTTGATTACCTTTAAAGCCATGCCAAACATCACCGAGCCGAGCGTGCCGCAATTTGATTTCTGGGGATTTATCCTGTTATTGATTGCCATGGTCGGGCTGTCACTGGGCATTGAAAACGTGGCCAGTCCGCTGTACTCGCTGTGGTGGAGCATTGCGCTGGTCCTGCTCGGTCTGCTGAGTGCCGGCCTGTATGCCTATCATGCGCATACCCATCAGAATGCCCTGTTTCGCAGCAAGCTGTTCCGGCACCGGATTTATGCAATCGGGATTCTTGGGAACTCGATTGCCCGGCTGGCCGGCAATTCAATTCCCTTTTTACTGCCGCTGATGCTGCAACTGGCCTTTGGCTTTGAGCCCTTTGTGACCGGCCTGATGATGATTCCGACCGTACTCGGTTCGCTGGCCTCAAAACCGATCATTCGCCAGCTGATCCAGCGCTTTGGTTATCGTCAGGTGCTCATCACCAATACCTTGCTGGTCGGGGCCTGTATCGCCAGTTTTGCCCTGACCACGGCCGATACACCCATCTGGTTACGCGCGCTGCATTTCTTTATTTTCGGTCTACTCAATTCACTGCAGTTTGTATCCATGAACACCCTGACCTTAAAAGATTTACCGCAGCAAGATGCCAGCAGCGGCAACAGCTTCCTGTCGATGATCATGATGCTGTCCATGAGTATTGGCGTGGCCTTGGCCGGAACACTGGTCAACCTGTTTAGTGCCTATTGGGGACCGGAACAGGTGGTCGCAGCCTTTCATGCCAGCCTGATCTGTCTGGGCAGTATCAACCTGCTGGCTGCAATGATTTTCTGGAAAATTCCAAAAAACACCCCGGTCTAAAGCCGCGTGGAATGCTAGCCCCCGCGCAGCCTTCGCGTTATGATCAAAATTGAATTCCGAAGATCTGCCTTGCCTATGTCTGCACACCCTGCCCGCCGTTCTGTCCAGCCCCTGACCTATGCTGCGGTTGCCATCTGCGGCGTGGTGCTGATGGCGGCCTTGCTGTATTGGGGCGTGCTGCATACCCGGCCAGCCACCGCACAGGACTATCCGATTCAGGGCTTTGATGTTTCGCATCATCAGCAGCAGATTGACTGGCACAGGATTTCGCCGGAAAAATACCGTTTCGTCTATTTAAAAGCCACTGAAGGCGGCGATTTTAAAGACCGTAAATTTCAGGACAACTGGCTGGCCGCGCATGAACAGGGCTTTCTAGTCGGCGCCTATCATTTTTATCGGCTGTGTCGTAATGGTCAGGTGCAGGCGCAGAATTTTATTGACAGTGTCCCGAAACAGGCCAACAGCTTGCCGCCGGTGATTGATCTGGAATACGACAGCAACTGTATCAACACCTATACCCGGGAACAGTTACTGCATGAAATTGGGTTGATGCATGACGCGCTGCAACAGCACTATGGCAAACAGCCGATTTTTTACATTTCCAGGAATTTTTATAATATTGTACTGGTCAATCAGTTCCCGCAGGTGCCACTGTGGGTACGCGAATATCAGGGCAAACCGGCCTTAAGCGGTAATCCCGACTGGCTGTTCTGGCAATATAGCAATCGTGGCCAGATTCCCGGCATTGCCACTCCGGTCGATCTGAATGCCTTTTATGGCGATGAACAGGACTGGCAACAGTTTCTTAAGGCCAACCAGATTGTGGAACCATCTAAAAATAGCGTGGATACAACCCCTTAATACTCATACCAACAAGATAAAAATAAAAGCTGACAGGAATATTGTGCGAATGACACTGAAATACAAGATTTTGTCAGGTCTGCTTGGCCTGATGTTACTGCTAATTGCACTCATCATCTACATGCTGCAGCCCTCCGGCAAAGTGCAGGATTTCCAGCCGTGGCTGTATCAGCCGGCAGCAACTGCACCAGCGGGCTATACGGTCAAATTCTTTGGCGTATCGACCTTACTGTTTGATGATGGCCAGCAACAGCTGTTGATTGATGGCTTCTTTAGCCGGCCGAGTCTGAGTCAGCTGATGTTTGGTCAAATTAACAGCCAGCCAATCGTAATTGAACATGCGATTGAGCTCCATCAATTGCAACGAACGCAAGCCATTCTGGTGACACACTCGCATTATGACCATGCGCTGGATGTCCCTCTACTTGGCCAATTGCTGCCGCAGGCTAAAATTATTGGTTCCCGAAGCACGCTGAATATTGCCCGTGGTGCTCACTTGCCCGAAAGCCAGTTACAGCAGCTGGTACCTTTACAACCGATGCAGATTGGCAACTTTAGTGTCACCGCTTTCCCGTCCCAGCATACTCCGCCAACTGCAGTGAATAATGATCTGGGTGAGGAAATCCAGCAGCCACTGAGCCTGCCGGCACGGTTTTCGGAGTTTAAAGAAGGCCATAGCTTTGACTATCTGATTGAATATGAAGGTCATAAAAGTCTGGTCAAGGCCAGCACCGGTTTTATTCCCGAACAGCTCAAACAGCTACAGGTCGATCATCTGTTTCTGGGCATTGCCCAGCTGTCCAGGCAACCGGAACAGTATCAGCAGCAGTATCTGGCAGAAACCTTGCAGCACCTAAAACCCAAGGTGCTGATTCCCATCCATTGGGATGATTTTTTCCAGCCGCCAGAACAGCCGCTACAGTTTTTACCACATCTGGCCGATAATACCCCGAAGAGTCTGAATACCGTGATCAAGGCCGCAGCACAACAACAGACCCAAGTGCTGCTGCTCGATCAACCGTATGCTTATCCGCTAATGACAGCCACGGATGTCGCGCGTTAAGATGGTGCCATGAGAAAAATCATTCATATTGATATGGATGCGTTCTATGCCTCGGTCGAGCTAAAAGAGCGTCCAGAGTTACAACATCTGCCGGTGGTGGTGGCATCACATCATCCGCGTGCAGTGATTGTGGCCGCGTCCTACCCGGCGCGGGTGTTTGGGCTGCGCTCGGCCATGTCAATGAGTCAGGGCCGGAAACTGTGCCCGCAGGTGATTGTACTGGAACCGAATTTCCAGAAGTACCGGGAAGTGTCGGCACAAATCCATCAAATTTTTCAAAAATATACTGCAATCATTGAACCGCTGTCGCTCGATGAAGCCTATCTGGATGTTAGCGAAAACCTGCAGCAACTCCCCAGCGCCACAGAAGTGGCAATGCGCATCCGCGAAGATATTTTTCAGACCACCGGCCTGACTGCATCTGCCGGCGTGGCACCCAATAAATTTCTGGCCAAAATTGCCTCGGACTGGCATAAACCGAATGGCCTCTGCGTGATCAAGCCTTCGCAGGTGCAGACCTTTATTCAGGATTTACCCTTAAAGAAAATTCCGGGCGTGGGCAAGGTCATGCAGGAAAAGCTGAAGGCCTTGGGTCTGGAAACCTTGGGCGATCTGCAACAGGTCGAAGAAGGCCTGCTGATTCAACGTTTTGGTAAATATGGCAAACGCCTGTTTTTATATGCACAAGGCATTGATGAGCGCCCCGTTCAGGCCGAACGCAAACGCCAGCAGATTTCCAAAGAAATCACCTTTGATGATGATTATGTCCTCAGCCAATGCACGCCCTACTGGCCACAGCTGCTGCAACAGGTCTGGGCCAGTCTGGAAAAAAAGCAGCTCTGTGCCCGCGGCGTGTCAGTCAAACTGAAACTGAAAAACTTTCAGGTGTTGCAGCACAGCAAAAGCTTTCAGCATATTTTTACTCATCCGCAGCAGCTGGCACAGGCGCTACAACTATTAATTGAGGAAATGCATATTTCGCCTCAGGAACAGTTCCGGCTGATTGGCGTGGGGGTTTATCAACTGTCTTCACCAGCACAGCAGCCGCAGCTCAGTCTACTTTAGGCTTAAAATTGTGCAGGAATTGATCAAAAGAATAAAAATGATACAAAATGCGCTTCACAATGGGCAAAATTAGAGTAATCTATCTGCGCAATACATTTATCCATGTATGTGCTGAGATGCTGAAAATCACCTTTACTTTCAGCATGCTGTCCTGTGATTGGCGTGATGATCTATCCGAATATTACAGGACAACTCTGACGTTCCCATGGATGGCTGTATCGTCTCCCGCCTTGCTGTAACCTGCATCTTTTATCTAATTTTTATTTAGTATTATCCCGATCTATTCCCTTCAGATCACCGGATTTTTACGCTCTAATACTGTCCCTGCCGATTTAAACTCACCACAAGATTGATGGATTTCTGTACCAACTCCGGCAGCGCTGGTATTCTGTATTGGCGCTTCATGGCAATATAGTCACATTGCCGGAGCAGCCGAAGTGCTGCTTGCCCATCTACAGGATTTTGTTATGACCGTACAACGTTTACATGTCGCACAGCGCTATTCAGAAATTGCCATTTCAGGCCATCTGGTGCATTTGGCCGGACAGCTGGCAGAAGACACCAGCCTGGATATTCGCGGTCAGACCCGCCAGACCCTTGAGATAATTGACCGTTTACTGGCTGAAGCCGGCACCGATAAAAGTCATATCATGTCAGTCATGATTTTCTTAAAAGATATCGAGCAGGACTATGCTGCCATGAATGAAATCTGGGATGCCTGGGTCGCCGATATTGAAGCGCTGCCCCGCACCTGTGTGGAAGCCAAGCTGTATCAGCCCGAAGTCCTGGTTGAAATGACTGTGGTCGCGGTTAAACCATAAAAATTTGAGATAAAAAGCATCTGTTTAGATGCTTTTTTTCAACCCAACGCGCCCATTCTGCGCGCTGAGGCCGGATAGAACGCCAATTTCTTTTTTGGCAGATCAAGCGCCTCCAGATTTTCAGCGCCCTCCAGTAACCCAAATTCTTCACGCAATTGCTGATATTCCGGCACCTGATCAAAGCTGATTACGGTATAACCGGCCATCCGCAGCAATTCATTCTGATACTGAATATGCTGACGTTTTAAGGTCAGGGTATCATCCAGGGTAATCACGGCCAGTACCTGATAAGCATCATCCAGCACCACAAAGTCCGCCACCATATTGCGGTATTTATTGCGGGTACGCGGCAGTTTGGTGGTCAGTAGTGCATCAAAAGACACATGGGTCAGCACGGTATGGGTCGGTAAAATTTCTTTTAGCCGGGTATAGGTCAGCTGCTCATTCAAACTGAAAATAGCGCGGCGTTTCAGGGTGCTGTCGGTCTGGCGTTTAGCCTGAATGGCATGCCTGGCTGCCATGATCAGCAACCCTGCCAGAATAAGACTTGCGAGAATAATATAAACGGTCATGAGGTTAATCCTTTAATACTCTATTCTTATAATTTATTCGGTATCTCACCGATTATTTTTCAAATACAAGTATAACGTTTTGCTTATTATAAATAGGTTAAATTTAAGAAACTTAAAGCAATGCTGACGAAAGATGCATAAACACTGACAGTCTGTTGCAGAGCAAGTTTCCAGGAAAAACCATCTCCTTGTTTTTCCTCAAGCTAATGTATACCAACTTTTATGAGCTTCACAATTCTTTTCAAACCGATTGTCTGACAAATCCGACAAAATGTGCGCCAGAAAAAAGGACGCACTTGGCGTCCTTTCCTGATTTAAGCACGGGATTTTGGCTTAGACCTGCCTTTGGTCTTTGCGCCGCCAAATGGACGTTTTTCACCAGTTTCACGTGGTGGCAAACCAGTGTGCTGGGTCAACATCTGGCCTTTTTTCGGACGATTCGACTGACCCTGATTTTGGCCTTGACCACGGTTACCATGTTGACCGGTACGTTTCTGTGAATCTCCGGCCAGCGTCGAGTTTTTCTTACGCGCCGACTGATACTGTCCTTCCGTGCCTTGCGGCTGATAGGTCGGAATCAGATGCTGCTTGGAATTGCCAATCAAATCGGCACGGCCCATCTCTTTTAAAGCCTCACGTAACAATGGCCAGTTGTTTGGATCATGGTAACGCAAGAAGGCTTTGTGCAGACGACGACGTTTCTCACCCTTCACAATATCAACATCTTCGGTATAACGCGCCACTTTGGCCAGCGGGTTTTTACCGGTGTAATACATGGTGGTGGCGGTGGCCATTGGCGATGGATAGAAGGTCTGTACCTGATCGGCACGGAAACCATTCTTTTTCAGCCAGATCGCCAGGTTCATCATGTCGTAGTCGGTGGTGCCCGGATGCGCCGCGATGAAATACGGAATCAGATACTGTTCCTTGCCGGCTTCCTTGCTGAAACGATCAAACATTTGCTTGAAGCGGTCATAGGTACCAATACCGGGCTTCATCATCTTCGATAACGGACCTTTTTCGGTATGTTCCGGTGCAATCTTCAGATAACCCCCAACGTGGTGGGTCACCAGTTCACGCACATATTCCGGATTCAGTACCGCCAGGTCATAACGCAGACCGGAACCAATCAAAATCTTTTTAATGCCTTTAATCGCACGTGCTTTACGGTATAGCTGGGTCAGTGGTGCATGATCGGTATGCAGGTTCTGACACACGCCTGGGAATACACAGGACGGCTTACGGCAGTTCTTTTCAATTTCCGGATCTTTACAGTGCAAGCGGTACATGTTAGCGGTTGGACCACCTAAGTCCGAGATAATCCCGGTAAAGCCCGGTGCGGTATCACGGATTTTTTCCACTTCACGCAAAATCGACTCTTCCGAACGGTTCTGGATGATACGGCCTTCGTGTTCGGTAATCGAACAGAACGTACAGCCCCCAAAACAGCCACGCATGATGTTCACCGAGAACTTGATCATGTCGAATGCCGGGAAACGTGCATCGCCATAAGCTGGATGTGGCAGACGTGCATATGGCAGGTCAAACACATAATCCATTTCTTCAGTGGTCAATGGAATTGGTGGTGGATTAATCCAGACATCACGCTCGCCGTGTTTTTGCACCAAAGCACGTGCGTTGCCCGGGTTGGTTTCCAAATGCAGAATACGGTTGGCATGTGCATACAGCACAGGATCATTGGCCACGTCTTCAAAAGATGGCAAACGAATAACCGCCAGTTCACGTGGTGGCAGTTTATGCTTAATGGCTTTTGAGGCCGGTTGCAGCTGAACAATCTGCGTATCGGCATCCAGGTTGTCGCCTTCACGGACAATCGGATTGGCCACCATTTCTTTTTGGAAATTCTGGTACTGGCTTAAGCTGTTACCCTTTTCTTTTTCAACTTCACAGCCATCAATATCTTCGGTCATCACATAGGGGTTGATGATCGGATCGACACGGCCAATGGTATCGACATCATTGGAGGCGATTTCGACAAACTTGGCTTTGGCCGCACGGTTATGTTTATTGATAATAAAGGCAGTACCGCGCACATCGGTGATATCGGTAATTTTTTCGCCTTTGGCCAGACGGTGCATCACTTCAATAATGGAACGCTCGCCATTACCGTACATCAATAAATCGGCTTTTGAATCCATCAGAATTGAACGACGGACTTTATCTGACCAGTAATCATAATGCGCAATACGACGCAGTGAACCTTCGATCCCGCCAAGCAACACCGGCACATCCGGGAAGGCTTCACGACAGCGCTGGCAATACACGGTTGCAGCACGGTCTGGACGTTTGTTCGGGACATTGTCTGGTGAATAGGCATCATCCGAGCGGATTTTGCGGTCCGCGGTATAACGGTTGATCATCGAGTCCATATTGCCGGCGGTGACGCCCCAGGCAATATTCGGTTTACCTAAGGCACGAAAGGCCTCGACATTGGTCCAGTCAGGCTGCGCGATAATTCCGACCCGGAAACCTTGCGCTTCCAGAACACGGCCAATAATACCGGATACAAAAGATGGATGATCAATATAGGCATCGCCGCAGACCAGAATAAAGTCACAGCTATCCCAGCCGAGTTGGTCCATTTCCTCGCGTGACATCGGCAAAAATGGCGCGGGTTCAAAACATGACGCCCAATATTTGTCGTAATCAAACAACGCTTTCGGCGCGGTTTGAGCGGTATAAGCAGTAGACATGGCTAGCAATTCTCGGCTGGCAGATGGAAGATCAGAAAAGATCGAAAGATGAAAGCCGAGTATTTTAGCATGAATTCCAAGTGGCTTGCTTGATTATAATTTATACAAAATCAAGTTTTTAATTTTTAATCTGTGCCGTGGGTGCAGTGCTGCTTAATTTTTTCAGATATAGGGTCAATATCAGGCCCAACAACAGCAGACTTGCGATAAAGATCAATAAGCCAGGCCAGTCCCAGCGCTCCCAGATCAGACCGCTACCACTGCCGAGCACGCTCGAGCCCAAGTAATAGCAGAACAGATATAAAGATGAACCCACCGCCCGATACTGTAATGATTGCACCGTCACCCAGCTGCTACAAAGAGAATGTGCTGCAAAAAAAGCAAAGGTAAAAATCAGCAGCCCGACTAACACGACCGCCAGCTGATTCAGTAACATTAGCGCCAGACTGGCCCACATTACCAGCAGCATCAAGGGTAACACTTTTTCCCGGCCAAATTTTTGTCCCCACTTTGCCGCCCGTGGTGAACTGTAAATTCCAGCCAGATAGGCCACAGAAATCAGCCCGATCCAGGTTTGTGGCAAAGCAAAAGGGGCATCCAGCAGATGATAGCTCATGTAGTTAAATACCGAGACAAAACATCCCATCAGAATAAAGCCCTGAAGAAACAGAATTCTTAATTTTGGATCGGCCAGATTTTTGGCAAAGGCCTGTTTAAAACGCGACAATTGAATTGGATAGGACTGGAAATTCCGGGAATTGGGCAACAGCCAGTAAAACAGAATCGCAATCGCCAGGTTAATCACACCAATGATTAAAGTTGCATATTGCCAGGAAATAAAATCCACCAGGACTCCGGCAATTAAACGGCCACTCATGCCGCCAATTGCGGTGCCTGAAATATATAAGCCCATGGCAAAGCCAACATCTTTGGCCGCAATTTCTTCGCCAATATAGGTCATTGCCACCGCGGCTACCCCACTGACTGCCATGCCAATCAGGACACGGGTGCTGAGAAAAAATGACCACTGTGGCAATAAGGCACTGGCTATTAACAGTAAGGCCGCAGAGAACAATGCCACGACCATAATCTGTTTACGCCCGACCCGATCTGAAATCAGGCCGGTAAATAATAGAGCGGCGGCCAAAGCAAAGGTCGAAAAAGATAAGGGGAAACTACTTTGGGTCGGACTGACCTGAAAGAACTGGGCCAGAATCGGCATCATCGGTTGAACACAGTACAAGGCAGAAAAGGAGGCAAAACCGGCCAAAAACAAAGAGAGAAGAATGGCCTTAAACTGAGGAGAATCGTGCTCAATTTGCTGAGTCTGGCTTTGGGAATCTGACATATACACTCCAATTATGTTATGAGTATACGCCGGTTCCGGTTAAATTGGGGGCTTCAATTTCAACCGATTAAAAGCTGGTTTAAACGGAGAGAAGAACCCTCGATAAATTCTACTTTCTTAAGCACACAAATTTTCTGCATAAAAAAATCCCCCTGCTGTTTAAGCTAGGGGGATTTTGAATTAATGAGCTGGCGATGACTTACTCTCACATGGGTAACCCCACACTACCATCAGCGCTAAGAGGTTTCACTTCTGAGTTCGGGAAGGGATCAGGTGGTTCACTCTTGCTATTGT
>NZ_VPBA01000057.1:0-10442 GCF_013418945.1 Acinetobacter sp. YH12112
TTCATATTGCATCTATTGCCCTTCTTAATTTACTCAGATTCGACTCTTTGGCTTCTGCAGGTAATCTACCCAAACATCTGGAAAGTTTAATGGAGAAATCTAATCGGTATGTTATACCTGAGAGAAGGATGAGGAGTTATCCAAGGGTTGTAAAAGGAAAACCTCAAAAATACCCAAGAAAAAGCCAGTCAATCTCTTAACTGACTGGCATTACTCCACTTGGAGAGGCTTTTTATCATCACAATTAAAGTAACCGTTTAAATTTTAATACTTAAAGAATTTCTTTACGCAGTTGTTCCGGTGACTTCATCGACAATAAACCTGGTGCAACATCAAATGCGGTTTTCGCACCGTACTGACCCATCTGGTTCATGCGGTAACACGCACGTGCATAAGCCACCAATACGCTTGCCGTAAACTCAGGATTACTCTCCAGTTTCAAAGAGAATTCCATGACTTGATTATGGGCATCGCTGGTATTGCCACTACGAATCACGAATCCACCATGTGGCATACGATTGTGTTCATTACGAAGAGTTTCTTCATCAATGAAGTTTACCGTTGTATTGTAATCAGCAAAATAGTCCGGCATGGTCACAATGGCCTGTTCAACCTTGGCTGCGTCTGCACCTTCTTCAAGTACCACATAGCACTCACGCGTATGCTTATCTCGGGTGCTTAACTCTGGACGTGAACCACTACGCACCTTGTCCATCGCATTGGTGGAGGGAAGGGTATATTGCACACCCGCTTTCACACCATCAACACGACGAATCGCATCTGAGTGACCCTGACTTAAACCTTTACCCCAGAAGGTATAGGTTTCACCGTCTGGAAGTAATGCTTCACCGAACAAACGATTGATGGAGAACATACCTGGGTCCCAGCCAATCGAAATCATGGCTGTTTTCTTGTTCGCAAGTGCTGGCGCATTTACAGCATCAAAGAACTCTGGAATACGTGCGTGTGTATCAAAGCTGTCGACAGTATTAAATTTACTTGCTAATTCAGGGGTCTGTTTAGGCAAATCATCTTTCGATCCACCACATAAAATCAGTACATCAATCTGATTCTGGAAGTCAACCAATGCATCCATATGAAAAACTTTGGTTTCAGTAAAGCAGGGTGAAACAGTTTCAGGCGCACGGCGAGTAAAAATACCCACAAGCTGTAAATCTGGATTCTTTTGAATGGCAGTTTCCACACCACGCCCTAAATTGCCATAACCAGCAATACCAATACGAATAGAATGTTGCATACAGACAAGTCACTTCAAGCTAATAGTTAAACTTTTCCAAATCAGATTCATAAAACGAAGATGATTGGGTGCTTCTTCTGTGGATTCAAGCCATGATTCAGCCTGCTCACAGAATGCACCATATTGTGCCACAATGTTGTATTTGCACCAAATTAAAGCAAAGTCAGTCGCGATGCTGATCTAAATCTATCGCATAAAAACAAAAAAACCTCCTGACCGGAGGTTTTTCGCAACGGGTGAAATTAAGCACCCGTTTGATAACGTGCCTGAGCCACGGCCGTCGAAGCCTGATAAGGATGGGTAAAATCACCCAGACCGGCTGCCGCTTCCTGAATATCTTTACCTTCTTTAATCACGAAGGTATCGAAACCGGAACGCTTCATATAGTTCAGTACATCTTTAAATACATCACCTGTGGCACGGAGTTCGCCTTCAAAACCCTGACGGCGAAGCAGTGCTGCAAATGAATAACCACGACCATCGTTAAAGCCTGCAAACTCAATAAAGATGGCATCGAGCTGATCTAACGGAAACTCATTGGTTTCAGGCGAAGCATCTACGGTTAAGTACAATGCTTTTTTACCTGAAACATTAGCAAGTTGATCGAGCTGCTCAACAGTCAACACCACATCACCTTGTGGTAACACGCCATCTTCACCAATAATTTGGTAAGTATTGTCTGCAATCGTGCCATCTTTAGAGAGCACTTGTAGTGCGGTATTAAGCATATGCACGCTCCTTAAATGGTTGAATGCCAACACGGCGATAGGTATCAATAAACTCTTCACCTTCCTGGCGCAGGTCAAGATAAGTATTTAAAATTTCTTCCACCACATCTGGCACTTTTTCCGCAGCAAATGATGGCCCTAAGATGTCACCGATTGAGGCATCATGATCAGCATTACCACCCAGGGTAATCTGGTAGAATTCCGCGCCTTTTTTATCAACACCTAAAATCCCGATGTTGCCGACATGGTGATGACCACAGGCATTCATACAACCGGAGATGTTCAGATCCAGTTTACCCAGGTTGTAAATGGTATCGAGATCATCAAAACGGCGTGAAATCGCTTCAGAAATTGGAATTGATTTGGCATTGGCCAGCGAGCAGAAATCACCGCCTGGGCAGCAGATAATATCAGTCAAGAAACCAATGTGCGCACGCGCCAGATTGTGTTGATCCAGGGTTTGCCATAAGGCAAACAGGTCTTTTTGTGGTACATCTACCAGCGCAATATTCTGCTCGTGTGTAGTACGTAATTCACCGAAAGTGTACTGATCAGCCAGGTCGGCAATCAGGTTCATTTCTTCCGTGGTGACATCACCCGGGGCAATACCGGCACGTTTCAGTGAAATGGTGACAATACGGTAGCCTTTCACTTTGTGTGCATTGGTATTGATGTTAAACCATTGCTTGAACTTCGGATATTGTGCAAACAGCGCGGTGAAGTCCTCATCTGCATAGTCCTGATAATCGAATGGCGTAAAGTTCTCATCCATTTTTTTCAGGGTGTCTGCATCGACTTTTAAGGTTTTCACCGTATGTGCAAATTCAGCTTCAACTTTCTCGGCAAATACTTCTGGCGTGAGTGCTTTTACCAGAATCTTGATACGTGCTTTATATTTGTTATCACGACGGCCGTGCAGGTTATAGACACGCAGCACTGCTTCCAAGTAAGCAATTAAGTCTTCACGTGGCAGCCATTCTTTAATCACTGCACCGATGATTGGGGTACGACCCAAACCACCGCCAACCATGATTTTATAGCCCATTTCGCCGGCTGCATTGCGTACAATATACACACCAATATCATGGAAAGCAGTTGCCGCACGGTCAATTTCTTCAAGTGCAGATACCGCAATCTTGAATTTACGTGGCAAGAAGGCAAATTCTGGATGGAAAGTCGACCATTGACGGATCAGCTCACAGGTCGGACGCGGATCGGCAATTTCACCAGCGACCACACCGGCATACTGGTCCGTGGTGGTATTCCGGATACAGTTACCTGAGGTTTGAATCGCGTGCATCTGAACTGTGGCCAGTTCAGCCAGCATATCTGGCACGTTTTCTAGTGCAGGCCAGTTAAACTGAATATTTTGACGTGTTGAAACGTGGGCATAACCACGGTCATAGGCCTTGGCCAAGGCAGCGACTTTACGCAGCTGGGTCGAGCTCATTAAACCATAAGGCACGGCAATACGTAACATTGGCGCATAGCGCTGTACATATAAACCATTTTGGAGACGAAGTGGACGATATTCATCTTCTGTCAATTTGCCCGCTAAATAACGTTCCGTCTGGTCACGGAACTGCGCAACACGTTCATTAATCAGTTGCTGATCGAAATCAGTATATAAATACATGGCGTACAGCTAGTAGTTTCATTATAACGACCGACAGGATAGCGACATTTTATCTATCAACAAAATGCGTTTTTTACATATTTCATAGCGATTTTATTGATAAGTCAGCTGGACTTGCGCTGTAAGCAAGCCTTTGCAGCCATTCATTATTACTTTCTGGATCTTTCATTATTTTTTGCGTTATTTAGCATTTTTTTTCATAAGATGTTTATCCTCACTTTTGGGTCTGGATAAACATCTTATATTGGCTGATAAACCTCTTTTATAGACTGGCGCGTTACCAGTTCCCCTGCCCCAAACCTTGGCCACGGAAATCATAACGAGCTTTGGAGCGCGAGAATTTAATCGGGCAGGCCAACTGCGCTTCAGTGTCTGGGCTGTCCTGTTCCAGTGGCACTTGAACCACCCATTCGCGTTGCTGGGCCAGTGGTGAATGCAGCGCTTCTTCTAAATACAGCACCGGTTCGACACAAACATCCTGCTCGGCAAATATTTGCTGCCATTCTACCCAGCTTTTGGATTGAATTTTATTGCCAATGGCCTGTTTCACCGCCTGCCGGTCGTCTGAATCAAAAGAACTTCCTTTTTCCACAATTAGTGGCAACTCCAGGACCGCGGCCAGACCTTGCATAAATTGTGGCTCCAAACCACCGATCGAAAGATAGCGGCCATCTGAGGTACGATAATAGTCATAAAAAATCGCGCCATTTAAATGGCCAGCTTCGGGACGCTGCTGTTCCTGTCCGGCCAGGCTGGCTGCCGCAGCCATATTGTTTAAGGCCGCCACACAGTCAGTCATGGAAATATCAATATATTGTCCCTGTCCGCTGCTTTGCCGTTCAATGACGGCGGCCAATATACCGACCAGCGCATGTAGTGAGCCACCTGCAACATCAGCAATCTGAATGCCCATTGGCGGTGGCCCGGACTGTGCCCGGCCACTATGCCCGGCAATACCGGAAAGCGCTAAATAATTGATATCATGTCCAGCCTTGGCCTGATAAGGACCGCTTTGTCCATAGCCGGTAATGGAACAATAAATCAGTCCGGGATGAATTTCTGCCAATGTGGCATAATCCAGCCCCAAACGCTGCATTACCCCAGGGCGAAACTGCTCAACCACAATATCGTAATCTTTAATTTTGGCTTTAATTTGTGCAATGCTGTCCGGGTCTTTTAAATCCAGCGTCACCGACTGTTTATTGCGGTTCAGGTAACTGTGCGAAGTCGCCTGGCCATTGGCATAGGGCGGAAATAGCCGGACCAGATCGGGACGGTTCAGTGATTCAATATGCACCACTTCTGCGCCTAAATCGGCCAGATAAAGCGTGGCAAATGGTCCGGGTAACAAGGTGGAAAAATCTAAAACTTTGAGTCCGTTTAAAGCGTATGACATTGGAGTTTTTACTCTATTTGTGTTGATTTTTTCATCATCTTAGAAATATAAAAGCATAAACACAATGTCATGTTCAGCCATTTACCTTGATCATTTCGGCAATTTAATATGTAAAATGGCAAAATAACTCAAGTAAATTGCCAAAAACTTTATTTTTAATGTCATTTAGGTCAAACATACGTGATTACCAAAGACAAAGAGTCAGAAGGCTTTAATATGAGCCGCGATACCATCAGTATCCACTTCGTAAATGCGGCTCTAACCGGTGTCAAACGCCTAGGCATGGACGTCGAGACCTTATTATCACACGTGGGTATTGAGGCCGAGCTGTTACGCCAGCCCAAAGCGCGAATCTCGCCAGAACAATATACCCGTTTTATTAAAATGCTGTGGATGGTGACTCAGGACGAGCACATCGGCTTTGATGTTCAAGGCCGCCGCTTAGGTACTTTTGCCATCATGTGCCAGCTGATCATCCATGCCAAAACCTTGGGTGATGCCTTAGAACTGTCCTCCCAGTTCTATAAACTGTTTGGCGATGAATGGTCGGTGACGCTGGAACGTGACAAACACGAAGCCCGTCTGGTGCCGTTAATTCCTAAGAGCATGGACCCGGACCACTTTATTACTGAAAGTATGCTGATGATCTGGCATGGTCTGGCATCGTGGTTAATTGAACGCCGTCTGCCGCTGGAACGTGTCCACTTTGGTTATGAGCGCCCTGCCCATGCCGATGAATATGATGCGCTGTTCTTCGCCCCAGTGATGCAGTTTGATATGCCGCGTACCGAAATTACCTTTGCGGCCGACTATCTGGACTTGCCAATTCGCCAGAATGAAGAAACCCTGGAAGAATTCCTGAAAGCGGCACCGGCACAGTTACTGGTGAAATTCAAGAATACCAACTCTTTAACTTCACGAATTCGTGATGTCTTAAAGAGCCAGATTGGCGAAGAAATGCCAACCTTGAATGATGTTGCCTCAATGCTGTATCTGTCGCCGCAAACCCTGCGCCGCCGTCTGGCAGCCGAAGGTAAAAGCTATCAGGGCGTCAAAGATGCCTTACGTCGTGATGCCGCGATTCACCTGTTGCTGAATCCGGAACTGACGCTAGAAGATGTAGCGCAACAGGTCGGCTTTAGTGAAACCAGTACCTTCCACCGTGCCTTTAAAAAATGGACTGGAGTGACACCAGGGCTATATCGCCAGTTACACGGTTATCACTAAACATTTTTTAGACAACGTCTTTTCAGGTTTGATCTTCCTCTCCGCCCTCACCGCCAAGTGAGGGCTTTTTTTATTGGCGAAAAGCATCATCTGACCTCGCCCGTTCTCGTCATTGCACTTCATCAATTAATTATTACACTCAAAAAGCATAACAATTTAAAACTCATCAAAGGGATAGCACATGAGCGAGGCTTATATTATTGATGCCATTCGCACACCACGCGGAAAAGGAAAAAAAGATGGTTCACTCTATGAAGTGAAACCGATCAGTCTGGTCACCACCCTGTTGCGTGAATTAGAACAGCGCCATCAGCTGGATACTTCACAGGTCGATGATATTGTGCTGGGCTGCGTCACACCGGTCGGTGATCAGGGTGCCGATATTGCCAAAACAGCAGCGATTGCTGCCGGCTGGAACAATGATGTGGCAGGTGTGCAGATCAACCGTTTCTGTGCCTCCGGTCTAGAAGCCGTGAACTTGGCCGCGCAAAAAGTCCGCTCTGGCTGGGAAGATCTGGTCGTCGCCGGTGGAGTGGAGTCAATGTCCCGCGTACCAATGGGTTCGGATGGTGGCCCGTGGGCGCTGGACCCGGAAACCAACATGGCCTCGGAATTTGTCCCGCAAGGCATTGGTGCCGATTTAATTGCCAGCATTGATGGCTATAGCCGCGCCGATGTCGATGCCTTTGCCGAGCAGTCACAAAAGAAAGCCGCGGCTGCGCAGGCCAATGGTCATTTTGAGCGTTCAATTGTGCCGGTCAAGGACAAAGCCGGTGTTGTAATTCTAGCCAAAGATGAATTTATTAAGCCGAATACCACCGCGGAAGGCCTGGCCAAACTCAATCCAAGTTTTGAAATGATGGGACAGATGGGTTTTGATGCCATCGCCCTGCAAAAATATCCTGAAGTCGAGAAAATTCAGCATGTGCATCATGCTGGTAACTCCTCCGGTATTGTCGATGGTGCCGCGCTGGTGTTACTGGCCTCGGAAAAAGCCGTGCAAGAACAGGGTTTGAAACCACGCGCCAAAGTGCTGGCCACAGCACTGGTTGGTGCTGACCCGACCATCATGCTCACCGGTCCTGCACCGGCATCCCGTAAAGCTCTGGCCAAAGCTGGCTTAAGCATTGAGGACATTGACCTGTTTGAAGTCAATGAAGCTTTTGCGGCGGTGGTGATGCGGTTTATTAACGAGATGCAGGTCGATCCGGCCAAAGTCAATGTCAACGGCGGTGCAATTGCCATGGGTCATCCACTCGGGGCCACCGGTGCCATGATTTTAGGCACCCTGCTGGATGAGCTGGAACGTCAGGGCAAAAAACGTGGTCTGGCCACCTTATGTGTCGGTGGCGGTATGGGTATTGCCACCATTATTGAACTGGTTTAAGGAGGAGCCGCATGAGCGCTATTCAATTCGAAAAAAACGCCGACAATATTGTAATCTTAACGCTAGACTCGCCAAACCAGTCCGCCAACACCATGAATGCAGATTTCCGTGCAGCTTTGGCGGAAACCGTGGAAAAACTCAAAGCCGATGAACAGATTGCCGGAATTATCTTCCGTTCGGCCAAAAAAACCTTCTTTGCCGGCGGTGATCTCGATGAACTGATTCAGGCTCAACCGGAACAGGCCAGCGATTTTTTCCAGATGGTGGAAGGCATGAAAGCCCAGCTGCGTTATATCGAAACGCGTGGTATTCCGGTGGTGGCTGCCTTAAATGGCACAGCTCTTGGCGGTGGCTGGGAACTGGCGCTGGGCTGCCATCACCGCATTGCCTTGAATGACCCAAAAACCAGATTCGGTTTACCGGAAGTGACTTTGGGCCTGCTACCAGGTGGCGGCGGCATCGTGCGAATGGTACGTCTGCTCGGCCTGCAAACCGCTTTTCCATTTTTAATCGAAGGCAAACAGTTTGGGGTAGAAAAAGCTCTGTCTTTGGGCTTGATCCATGACACGGCCGACTCAGCAGATGAAATGCTGCAAAAAGCCATCAACTGGATTCAGGCACATCCGAAATCACAACAACCGTTTGATGTAAAAGGCTATAAAATTCCGGGCGGTGATCCGAAACATCCAGCGGTGGCGCAGATGCTGGCGATTGCTCCGGCGATTTTACGTGACAAGACCAAAGGCTGTTATCCAGCACCGGAAGCAATTATGTCGGCCGCGGTCGAAGGTGCACAGGTTGATGTCGATACCGCACTGACCATTGAATCACGTTATTTTACCTATCTGGCAACCGGTCAAGTCTCTAAAAATATGATTGGTACCTTCTGGCATGGCCTGAATGCCATTAAATCCGGTGCCAGCCGTCCACAGAATATTCCGCAGTGGCAGGCGAAAAAAGTCGGTATTTTAGGTGCCGGAATGATGGGTGCCGGAATTGCCTATGCTGCAGCCATTAAAGGTATTGCGGTTATCCTGAAAGATGTTGCTATAGAAAATGCAGAAAAAGGCAAAGCCTACAGCCAGAAACTGCTGGATAAAAAAGTTGCTCAAGGGCGGATGACTGCGGAAAAACGCGACCAGATTCTGGCACGCATTACCCCAACGGCCTCAGCGGCAGATCTGGCTAGCTGCGACCTGATCATTGAAGCGGTGTTTGAAAATCAGCAATTAAAAGCACAGGTGACCCAGGAAGCCGAAAGCTATCTGGCTGCCGATGGCGTGATGGCCTCCAATACCTCGACCCTGCCCATTAGCGGTCTGGCGCAAGCCGCGAAAGATCAAAGCCGTTTTATTGGCCTGCATTTCTTTAGTCCGGTCGATAAGATGCAACTGGTTGAAATTATTAAAGGCCAGAACACCAATCGTGAAACCGTGGCCAAGGCCTATGACTTTGTCCAGCAGATTGGCAAGACGCCTATTGTGGTCAATGACAGTCGTGGTTTCTTTACCAGCCGTGTGTTTGGTACCTTTGTGCAGGAAGGTCTGCGTATGCTGGCAGAGGGCATCCATCCGGCCAAAATTGAAATGGCCGCGCTCAAAGCCGGGATGCCTGTTGGACCGCTGGCGATTCAGGATGAAGTCTCGCTGACCTTATCCGAGCATGTCGCGGCAGAAACCCGCAAAGCCTTGCAGGCGGAAGGCAAAGAACGCCCACGCTCAGGTGCAGATGAAGTCATTGAAACCATGATCCATCAGTTTAACCGTAAAGGTAAAGCAGCCGGCGCCGGGTTCTATGACTATCCTGAAGGTGGCAAAAAATCGCTCTGGGAAGGCCTCAGTTACTGGAAAAAAGAGCAGACTGTCGATGAGCAGGAACTGATTGACCGCTTCCTGTTTGTCCAATCGCTGGATACTTTGCGCTGTCTGGAAGAAGGCGTGCTGGAATCGGTGGTAGATGGTAACGTCGGCTCGATTTTCGGGATTGGTTTTGCCCCGTGGACAGGTGGTGCCCTGCAGTTCCTGAATCAATATGGACTAAAAGATGCGTTAAACCGAGCACAAGCTCTGGAACAACGCTATGGTGAGCGTTTTGCCCCACCGCAGTTATTGAAAGATAAAGTCGCGCAAGGCGAACAAATTTAAACCCATTCATCTTGGTAGTATTCAAGAGGCCTTTAGGGCCTCTTGTCTGTTCTGGCGACAGTATTGAGCCGCGCCTCGGCGCAAGGAAAGCATTTTCTTGGCTTGGACTTTGAAATAATTATGTTATAAAGTTTCAACAGATTCAGTTTTCTTTTTATCCAATTGGGCAGTTTGTTATGACCGACCACTCATCTCCAGAAAAATCTCCTTGGGGTTGGAAAGCACTTATTATTTTCTCGGTTTTAGGTGCGTTATTTCTTGGCCTGTTCTATCTTGCCGTGAGCAATGAACCGGACTATATGCCAAGCCAGCAGAATAAACACAACACCCAGCAACATGCGTTTAAAAATGCGCCTGCCATGTCTGAAGAGGCTTTGGCCAAAGCTCAGGCTGACCGCGAAGCGCGTGAAGCTCGTGCGGCGGCCAGCGCAGAACAGCATCAGATGACCGAAGCGGAACACGCTGCCATGGATGAAAGCCATAGCGATACCACGGGACACGGTCACTAATCAGCAAATATTAAAAAAGCGGACTTCACGTCATTGCTGTCCCACAATTTTTCACAAGAGGAAGCTCATTTGAGCTTCCTCTTGTTTTATGGGTATTTTATCGGGTGAAAATAAAGCTTTTAAAGTTCTTCTTTCAAACAAATTCACTTGAATTATT
>NZ_VPBA01000058.1:0-10416 GCF_013418945.1 Acinetobacter sp. YH12112
TCTGCCTGTTTCAAGATGGACATGATCTGACTGTCAGTAAATTTAGATGTTTTCATGCAGAATCTCCTGCTCGTATCTTAAGAGAAAATTCTACTTTTAGATCCTATTATTTTTAGGGGGGATTACCCTTTAATAAAGCTTTCTTGCAATATATAAGCAGCTGCTTTAGCGATATCACGCTCAGATGTTGGTTTTTTAGTTGGCATATCAAAAACTCTCATAAGTGATAATTTTAAGCATGTTTTTAACCACTGCATAAAAATAGACCAAAAATTAAGCTTTTTTAGTTTTACAGATTCGAAAATAAATAGTAATAATTCATGAATAGTAGCCGAAGCTACCATTCATGAATCCAAATCATACTATTTTAAAAAACTAATTCGATGCCTGCACCATATTTCCATCCCTTTTCAGACTCTGTTGCCTCTTGCATAGAAGTGGCTTTCTGTCCTTTTTCATATTGGTAAGCAACATCAATGAAAGGTTTAATTCGCTTAGTAATCTCATATCGGGTTTTGATACCAGTTTTTAGTTCTGATAAACCTGATTTTGCAGCATAGTTAGAATCATCGCTAAATATTACATCTGCTTCGATATAAGGTTGAGTAATAAGTTTCTGAGTTAAAAGCAAATCACGTTCTAATTCAAAACTTGCTCCCCAAAAATTATTCTCACCGCCATAAAAATATGCTTGTGTTTCAAAGAAATAAGGAGCTAGACCTAATATACCAATAACCCCATCCACTCGATCGCTGCTGCTGTTATTTTTATCTTCACTATATCTTACCCCAGCTTGTACATCCCAAAATGGGGCTACGTTACGGCTATAAAGTGCTGATACAGCATATTCTGGATCATTACTTTCTGACTTTTCCGAATTGGCTTCAATAAATAGACGATTTTCATCTGTCCCAATCAAAGTTTCAAGCTTTGTTCCTAGCTTACCCTTACCATCTTCATCAACTATCCATGCATTTTCAAGTTTTGTTACTTGATAAATTTGTCCGCCATGTTCTTTAAGATGATCATCGTGAGATCCGTCTGATCTCTTTCTTGCAGTCAAAATAATATTATCTCCCCCATTTGCATTTTCCATTGAATAATATTCTGGATACAATTCTTGGGGGCTATATCTTAAGCCACCAGACTCCTGTAATAAGACTCTCATACCATTTGTAATATTACTTTCTTGTACAGGAGTTTCATTTTTAGCGAACGTTAGATTTGATAATCCAAATAGCGCAATCATCAAAGTTGTTTTTGAAAACAAATTATTAGTGATGTGCATGTGGATTTACTCCCTTCTCATTTACTTGGGACTGAGGAACAGTCTTTGTAGAATTACCATCTTCCACTTGAGCTACAATGAGTTTATTCATCATTCCTGCACTCATATGGTAAAGCAGGTGACAATGAATAGCCCACTCACCTAACTCATCAGCTGTGAGTAGAGTGGTTATCGTTTTCCCAGGTGGAACAATTACCGTATGTTTGTTTGGCATATTGCTTGGATCCTGACCATTCTCAAGCTGCATAAACATGCCATGTAAGTGCATTGGGTGAGCCATCATACTGTCATTGACAAATTTTAAGCGAATACGTTCACCATACTTCACCACTAGTGGGTCGGCTTCATTAAATTTTTTACCATTTATTGTCCAAATATAACGCTCCATGTTTCCACCAAGACGGATCTCTATTTCACGTTCAGCTGCACGAGTGTCTTTTTGAGGATCTAACGATTGCAAATCACTATATTGCAATGCTTTATTACCTTCAGGTGTTGAAGCATTTGCCCATCCAAATACGGTATTATCATTCTTGTCTGAAGCCGCCTTAACAGTAGCGCTATTCATCGGCATATCATGATCCATACCTTTCATAGAAGACATATCATGATCCATACCTTTCATAGAAGACATATCGTGATTCATGCCTTTCATAGAAGACATATCATGATTCATATCTTTCATTGAAGACATATCATGATCCATACCTTTCATAGAAGACATATCGTGATTCATATCTTTCATAGATGACATGTCATGGCTCATCCCCATATCTTCCATAGTTAATAAAGCACGAGGGCGAGATTTAGGCATCTCAATTTGTTTGACTGCTGGGCTGCTTTCTTCATGTAATGTTCCCACTGAAAAACCGGTACGATCAATAGATTCAGCTTCAATTTGGTAATGTGCTTGTTTTGGTTCCACAATGACATCATAGGTTTCAGCAGTACCAATACGGAACTCATCTACAGGAACGGGTTTTACAGGTTGACCATCAGCACTGACTACAGTCATTTTTAGGTTTGGAATGCGTACATCAAAGAATGACATAGCGGAAGCATTAATAAAACGAAGGCGAACTTTTTCACCAGCTTTGAAGTTACCGGTCCAGTTTTGCTGAGGTGTTTTGCCATTCATTAAAAATGTATAACCAGTCACATCGGACATATCTGTTTTCAACATCCGCATCTGATTCCACATAGAGCGGTCTTGCCAAGTTGCCTTTAATCCATCACGTTTAACTTGTTTTAATACATCGAATACTGTTTCGCGACGGTTCTGATAGTAATCTGCTTCTTTTTTAAGATTTTTCATAATTTGATCACTTGTTGAATTATGAAAATCAGAAAGCAAAACAACGTAATCTTTATCGGTTTTTTCAGCAGCTGTTAGTGGAGTTTTATCTTTAGGATAAATAACAAAAGCACCATATAAACCGTCTTGTTCTTGTCCTTTACTATGTGAATGATACCAATAAGTACCATTTTGGCGGACTTTAAACTTATATTCATAAGTTTTATTAGGGGCAATGCCATTAAATTTGTTAAATCCAGGTACACCATCCATAATTCCAGGTAATAATAAGCCATGCCAATGGATTGAAGAGTCCTGATTTTTTAACTTATTGTGAACACGGATAACGGCCTCATCACCTTCTTCAAATTCAAGAAGTGGTGCAACGAATTTACCATTTACAGTAATTCTCTCAACTGGTTTTCCTGTGATATTTACAGTTTGTTCAGCGATTGTTAAATCATATTCTTTAACTGCCGCCATTACCCAAGTTGATGAAAATAAACCAACTCCAATTAAGAGTATATGACTTAACTTTTTTGACATTCTATCTCACCTTTAGAAAGGTCAAGATTGAAGTAATAAAGCAAATATTTAGTATAAACTTTAATACTTCTTTCTCGCTATTTATAAAATTATTTATTGCTACCAGGCATATTCATCTTTGAATGATCCATTTTAGAATGGTCCATATTCATCATAGAATGATCCATTTTTGACATGTCAGATGAGTTAGGAGACTGATGTTGACTATGATCTTGCTGAGTCTTGTCATCTTTTTCCATTTTACAAGGTTTTGTACAAGGTTCCTGTGCTTTTACCGTTTTAGTGGCACTTGAGGTTGATACATCTTTTGCCCAAGATTGAGTACCAGCAATTAAAGTTCCAGCACACATTAAAATTGTTAGACTACGACGCACTACAGTTTTCATAAGTTTCTCTAAAAGTTAATTTCTTGCTACTACAATAAAGTGAAGCACTGAACATCTAAGTGACTTGAAAATGACATTTTTGTAATCTATCTCGATCAGATGTTTTATAACGTTATTATAGTTTTAATGAATAACTTAGGATTCTGAGATGAGAATACTATTAGTTGAAGATGAACAAAAAACTGGTGATTATCTCAAGCAAGGTTTATCCGAAGCTGGCTATATTACGGACTGGGTTACAGATGGGTTAACGGGTAAACATCAAGCTCTTTCTGAAGAGTATGACTTAATTATTTTAGACGTGATGTTACCTGGAATAAATGGTTGGAATATTATCAATGATATTCGTAGCAGCGGTAAAACAATGCCCATTCTTTTTCTTACCGCCCGAGATCAAATCGAAGATCGAGTAAAAGGATTAGAGCTAGGCGCTGATGATTATTTAGTTAAGCCTTTTGCTTTTGCAGAGCTTCTAGCTCGAATAAAAACGCTCCTTAGACGAGGGCAACAAAGAGAAGATAATAATATTATTAAGATTGCTGATTTAGAACTTGATTTGAGAAAACGTCGGGTAACACGAGCAGGTCAACGCATTGATCTGACGGCTAAAGAATTTGCGCTTATGGAGCTTTTTATGCGTAGAAGAGGTGAAATTCTACCAAGAGCACTTATTGCATCTCAAATTTGGGATATGAACTTTGATAGTGATACAAATGTAGTTGAAGTCGCTATTAAACGATTAAGAAATAAAGTAGATAGTAATTTTACCCCTAAGTTAATTCAGAATATTCGAGGAATGGGGTATGTATTAGAGGTAGAAGATGAATAATAAATTATTCAAATCTATCAGTTTTCGTATTGGTATTATTTTCTCATTATCGACTATATGCATTCTCATTATGATGGGGTTTTTCATCCATAAATTAGTGATGCATCATTTTGAAACGCAAGATCGTACCCAATTAGAAGGTAAAATCCAGCTTATTCAGAATCTTCTCCAACAGCATCCTAAAAATTCTCCAGAACTTGATCTATATTTGAAAGATGCTTTAGTTGGACACCATGATCTTATGGTCCAAATAGAACGACCGGCAGGTCAGATTTTATTTAGTTCAACACCTTCAATCATTAATACTCAACAGTTAATCAAGTCAGCAAATAACCATTGGATTAAATGGAAAATTAAGAATAAGACCTATCGTGGCATGATCTACAACACGGATATAAACAAAAATACTGAAATACAATCTGTACGCATTATTGTGGGGATCGATACATCTGAACATCTACATTTTTTAAATGATTTTAAGCGTCAACTTTTTTACATTGGTTTAGCCGGTACGATTTGTTTAATGTTTTTAGGCTGGTTTGCAACCTGGAGAGGTTTAAGACCCGTGCAAAAAATGGCTAAGGTCGCAGAAGGCATTTCTGCCCAACATCTTTCAGAACGTTTAGAAGTTGAGCACACACCAACAGAACTAAAATCATTAGCAATTGCCTTCAATGATATGCTCGACAGACTAGAATCAGCTTTAGAAAGGCTTTCCGATTTTTCATCTGATTTAGCGCATGAAATTAGAACACCGATTAATAACTTAATGACTCAAACTCAAGTATGTCTTGCCCGTAAACGAGATACCAGTACCTATCAAGAAGTACTATTTTCTAATTTAGAAGAATTAGAACGTTTGGCTCGAATGGTATCCGATATGCTTTTCTTGGCAAAAGCAGAACATGGCCTAAAATTACAGAACTTACAGAATATTGACCTGGTTAAAGAAGTTACAGCCTTATTTGATTTCTATGATGCGCTAGCTGCCGAAAAAAATATGACGCTTCAACAAACAGGATCTGGAAATGTCAAAGGTGATCCTGCTATGTTACGTCGAGCACTCAGCAATCTATTATCTAATGCAGTTAAATATGGAAATAAGAATTCTACAATACGCATAAAACTTCAACAGAATTTAGATAACACAATATTTTCAATTGAAAATGAAGGCCCTGAAATCTCTCCTGAACAACTATCCAGGTTATTTGATCGATTTTATCGAACAGATGCATCTAGACAAAGAACAGAAGAAGGAACCGGCTTAGGGCTCGCGATAACAAAATCTATTCTTGATATGCTTGGGGCGACCATCCAGGCTGAATCCCTCAATGGTCGAATCATTTTTACCATTGTTTTTCAAAGTGAATCCATGCAAGGGAAATCATTTTAACTCATTTTTTGAACATCTTCCATTTACCCGAGTTGACCTTACATAAAGCTCAAACTGAGAGCCAGAGCTACGCCAGCACCTATCATGGCAATTGTGTAGCCAAATATGATAGCTCGGCCAAACTGTGCCCCCCCCTGTCATCCATGCAATTGTCGCTTTGCTTAACATGTTGCTCAGTGTGGCCAGCCCTAGCGCGACAGCAGCCACATTTGTTGTTAAGCCTTCAGTACTATGCAGGCGGGCAAGTGAGACTAAAATAGCATCTACGTCTGCTAGCCCAGAAATAGTCGATAATACGAAGATGCCGCTGGTGCCCAACCATTGTTTTGCTGCCGGGACCAAGACTGCCATGACAGCCAGGAAAGCAGCGAAGCTGAATGCTGTCCCAAGATCAAAAGGAGCCATTGCTTCTATTGTTCGATCGTTGTTTTCAGCGCTGGTAATTTGGCGTTGTCTCCACAATGCCATACCCAGCAGAAGGATTCCCGCAATCATCATTGCACCACCAAAAGTGCTTAGCAATGCTGGCTCAATGACGCCTATCAGCACAACCATACGAAAAAACATGATGCCACAGGCAGCCAATGTTCCAGAAATAGCAGCACTGACCATGACGGGGTGCTGGCGTGTATAGCGTGCCAGTGCGACAGTTGCAGCTGTAGAAGATGCCAAACCACCCAATAGACCTGTCCAGAATATGCCTCTTTCTGAACCGGTAAGCCGCATGGCAAAATGACCTGCCAGAGAGAGTCCGGCAATCAGGATCACTGCCCACCATAACTGGTAAGGATTTAATGCAGCAAAAGGTCCCAGACCCGTATTGGGTAAGTAGGGTAATATAACGACAGAAAGTACCAGCAACTGCAGGGATGCGGTTAATTCACGATGCTCTATCAAGCGTAGCCAACCGTGTAAGGTTGGCTTGAGATCCAAAAATACAGCGACGATTACAGCCGCGGTTAATGCTAAAGTAACATTACCATGGGATGCATATGCACCTAAAACTAATGTCAACAGCATCGCGATCGTCGTGGTAGCGCTTAGATTACCGGAAAGTTTTGCGGTACGCGCGTAGGACACTGTTAATAATAAGGAAAGCCCTAATACGGCCGCGACCAGCGGCCAAGGCCCGAAGTTTGGTTGTAAATGACCGAGCACTCCTCCGAGCAATCCTGTCAATGTGAAGGTACGTAGGCCTGCTACTCGGCTGCCCTCGGGCAATTCACGATCGTGCCATCCTCGTTCTAAACCAATGAGCAGGCCGATGGCAAGTGCTGCAATAAGACCTGGTACATCTGGTGGAAGAAAAGAACTCTCTATCATAACTTTTTATTTCGCAGGCGAAGGGCATTCGTGATGACTGAAGCTGAACTCAAACTCATAGCCAAGGCGGCAATCATCGGTGACAACAACCAACCGGTAAATGGATATAGTACGCCAGCCGCGATAGGGACACCCAAAGCATTGTAAAGGAAAGCAAACATGAGGTTCTGTTTCATGTTGCCGACAGTAGCTTCCGAAAGTGAACGGGCAACAGCAATCCCTCGTAAATCTCCCTTGACCAGCGTAACTTGGGCACTATTCATTGCGACATCAGTTCCGGTCCCCATAGCGAGGCTTTGTTGCACAAAGATTTCATAACTATATGATTTTAGAAGTTTTGATTATTTTTTGATCCAAAGTTAAATTTATTTAAATCAGATGCTTACATATTTATGCAACAAAGCCATTTCAGAGTAAGGAATCTACTACTTATATAATAGAGATTCCATCTCCAAAACAGTACTACTGTATGAATGAGTTGTATTCAATGCAGGGAAGAATGTAGATCCTTAATACTAACGGAAAATTATTTTACTGAATTTTCATGTAAAGACTCATTTAATTGATCAATCACTGTCGTCCATTCACCATCAGAGTGTAGTTTTTCTTCTAAAAAATGACGTTGAGCATCAGTCCAAAAAATTGCTTGTGTTAAAAAAACATCTCCAGCTAGCTGATGGCTCTCTATGAATTTTGCAATTGCTTCTTCAGTAGAAGCTAAACCAAGCTGTTCAAATAATTTGGTCATTCTTGGACGTGTTTGAGTCATGTGCTTAGCCCACAAATTTATATTAGATCAAATTAAACATAACATGTTTATATTTAAACTAAAATATAAAAAATTAAATAGCTACTATTTTCTTAGACAAAATGATTACTACATTTCATAAATCAACCACCTACATAATTTGTTTGTTAAATGATCATTATTTTTCAATAAGATTATTTTAATAGTTAAAGATTTTAAATTTTAAAAATGACAAAAATGTAATTTTGAAGTCATCGCTCTGTTTCTGTCTCTCACTAATAATTGAAATATAAGAGGAGATGATGTGGTCTCATTAAATATAGATTTTATAAAGTCATCTCTAATGAACTAACGAATCAAGAGGAAACGTAAATGAAATTATTTCAAAATAAAATGACTGCTCTACGTAATGTTGTAGTAGCTGCAACGATGATTGTGGCTACTACAACTACGTTCGCTCATGTGAGTTTAGTGAGTGCGATTCCTGCGGAAAATGCATCTATCCTTAGTCAACCAAAGAACTTGACCCTTAACTTTGGTGCAGAGGTTATGTTGATGAATATTAAGTTACTGGATGCTCAGCGAAGAGATGTTCCTTTAAAATATAAAGTTACTCATGACTTAAAGAAATCCTTTGATGTCGCTCTTCCGAAACTGAAAAAAGGTAAATATACCGTTGTCTGGACAACAATGGGGAAAGATGGTCACAACATGAATGGTGAATATAGTTTCACTATCAAATCAACTAAATAAGAATTGATTACCTTTCAACATGTCAGTGAGGTGCTGGCATGTTGTTCTAGAATGGACAAAAATAATGATTTCTGAATATTGGATGTGGGCCACTTGGTTAACTAAGGTTATTTTATATTTAAGTGTAGCTTTTGTCGTTGGTGGAGCCTTTTGCTATTTTTTACTTAGACAATATCTTGAACTAAAAGAATCGATTCTTAAATATATTACAATTGGCGCTGGATTAGGCCTAATTTCCAGTACCTTGGGATTTTTTATTCTGATTGGTAGTTTTGCCAATACTGGTATTACAGGGATGGTGGACCCCACGTATATTAATATATTGGTTAATACTCCGACGGGGTATATATACGTTCTTCGTTCTATTAGTTTTGCTCTTTTACTTCTTCTCATGGTGGTTAAACTTAACAGGAACAAAGGTCAGTTTTCTATAATTGAAAGTTCAATATTTTGTGTTTTACTTCTCCCGATTATTTTTAGTTTTTCCCAGCTCGGACATGTCGCTAATTTAACCTTACTTGCTCAAATTTTATTATCAATCCATATTCTAGTTATGTCGTTATGGATGGGGTCTTTATATCCGTTATGGAAAACCAGCCGGGAAATAAGTGGTTTACCTTTAAAAGATCGCATGCATGTATTTGGACGTATTGCTGCTTTCATTGTTGGGATATTAATCGCCTGTGGCGCTAGTGTAGCTCTTCTTTTAATTAAGGATTTTAATACCTTAATCAATACTGCATATGGCTATGGTTTCATGGTTAAAATGTTTTTTGTTATAGGTATTCTACTTTTAGCTGCCTTCAACAAATGGTATTTCACCCCGCGTCTTCAACATCCTAAATTCGCTAAACACCTTAGTCATGCCATTTTATTTGAGATGTTATTAGGTCTATCAATTCTATTAACAACAGGCTATATAACCACTGTCGTGGGTATTGAATAAGAGAATTTCAAAATAAGGGAATTGAGGAAATTTAACATTACTGCATTTATCTTTTGTAGCTGAGCAATAAAGTTTCTACTGGACTGCCAACTTACGACAATCAGAACAGTAAAATCGCATCATGAGGCATTATACATAAAGGTAGTCACCGGTTTTTAGCTTATCTTCAACCCATAACGGTCTCATCTATTCAGTTCACTACCATTGATTGAAATAACTAATCTTATAAATTTCAGAGTGATCGTAGATGACAAAAATGTCATTTTAAAGTCACATTAATGTTGGTTAAGTACTTTTACTGTAGTCATTAGAACACTCTTCTTTGGAATACTCTGAAGAAAACTGTAAGGTTGTAAACAGACCAAGTTACAGCGAGTAACTGATTCAGAAAAAGGCTGGTTGTATGGTGAAAGTTTAGAGTTACTGTTCTAATGTTTTAAACAAATGTTTTGTTAAAAAGGAGCAACATATGAAATTTCACATCGCTAATATGACTTGTGGTGGTTGTGCACGCGGCATTACTACCGCAATTAAAGAGCTCGACTCGAATGCCTCACTCGATATTGATTTACAAAACCGTATTGTTGAAATCAACACAACGGTGAGTCAGGATCAAGTCATTGCCACTCTCAGTGAGCGTGGATTTACAGCTGATCCTGCTTAATCTCTGTTAGAGTAACAGTGGGAATTCCTTACCACTTTTACTCTCTCTTATTTTCCTCATCGTACAGATAAAACCTGTACTTGCTTGAAATAAAAGTAATCCCTGAATTCCCCCTAATCGGCACTGTTGCAAATAGAGATTTGAGTCGATGATGTTCCCTTTAAAAAGTACTTAGAGACCGAAAACCCTGTTGATTAGACACACTTCACCCTGAGGCTGACCATAATAAAATGACGATGCTTGTCC
>NZ_VPBA01000059.1:0-9821 GCF_013418945.1 Acinetobacter sp. YH12112
CCTCTTAGCGCTGATGGTAGTGTGGGGTTACCCATGTGAGAGTAAGTCATCGCCAGCTCATTAATTCAAAATCCCCCTAGCTTAAACAGCAGGGGGATTTTTTTATGCAGAAAATTTGTGTGCTTAATAAAGCAAAATAAAACTTATGTCTAATGAGAATAATATATAAAACTTTAATTATTAATAGGATTGTAGACTAATGTTCAATTCTTATTTTCTGTAAATTGTGTGAAAGTTGCACCATCTACTCCACTAGCAAAGTGTGGATGAAGAAGGCTCGAAATGAGGGTCTTCATTATGGGTTGCTATGGAAGTTCACTGAAACACAGACTCACAGGAGGTGAGGAATGACACATCAAACTATTAACGTAAATGATGTCATTGATCACGCAAAATTTAAACCATTTCATTTTAATGTAGTGGCATGGTGTCTACTGATCATTTTATTTGATGGTTATGATTTAGCCATTAATGGTGTGGTATTGCCTTTATTAATGGACGAGTGGGGCTTAAGTGCGGTGCAAGCCGGTATGCTGGCCAGTACTGCATTGGCAGGGATGATGTTCGGTGCCATGATTTTCGGCTCGCTGGCCGACAAAATTGGCCGTAAAAAAGTCATCATGATCTGTATTGTGTTATTCAGTGGTCTAACCTTCGCAGGTGGCTTTGCTTCTAATCCGACAGAATTCGGTATTTTGCGCTTCCTGGCCGGTTTAGGGATTGGTGGGGTGATGCCTAACCTGGTGGCTTTAACCTCTGAATATGCGCCAAAGAACATGCGTAGTACGCTGGTGACCACCATGTTTAGTGGTTATGCGGTTGGTGGTGTGATGGCAGCGTTATTGGGTGCCTGGTTAACCCCAAGCTTTGGCTGGGAAATCATGTTCTTTATTGCCGGTATTCCACTGTTGCTATTGCCAATTATCTGGAAATTCCTGCCTGAATCGCTGATGTTTATTGTGAAAGAGAACAAGCAGGAACAGGCGCGTCCAATCATGGCCCGCTTGGCCCCAGAAGTGCAGATTAGCAATGAAACCAAATTTGAACTGCATCAGGTCGATGTGCCGGAAGCAGCCAACGTGGTAAGCCTGTTCAAACGTGGCCGTGCGTTAAACACCTTATTGTTCTGGTTAGCGTTCTTTACCTGCTTGCTGACCATGTACGCCTTAAGCAGCTGGTTGCCTAAACTGATGATGGCGGCAGGCTATTCAATGGACAATAGTCTGATGTTCATGATGGTGATGAACGTGGGTGCCGTGGTTGGTATTGTCGGCGGTGGTATTCTGGCTGACCGTTTCCATCTGAAACCGGTGTTGATGTTCCTGGGGATTATGGGCGCGATTGTGATGAGTCTGATGGGCTTCCAGTCAAACCAGTTCTTGCTGTACATCCTGGTATTCCTGGCGGGTGCGGCGTCAATCGGTTCACAAATGTTGCTGTATAGTTATGTGGCGCAATACTATCCACTGGCAGTACGTTCAACCGGAATTGGCTGGTCATCTGCAATTGGCCGTATGGGTGCGATTGTTGGACCAATCCTGATTGGTGGCTTACTCGGTATGAACCTGCCAGCACACTTCAACTTTATTGCTGTCGGTTTACCGGTATTGATTACCGCAATTGCCGTGGCGCTGATCATGAGTGAAGATGAAGCAGAACAGATTAAAGCAGGCAAAGCGGCGATTGCCAAAGCCTAATTGGTATTAAATGAAAAAAGCCTCCATAGATTGGGGGCTTTTTTTATGGCATTAAGAAAACAAAAACCACAGATAAAAAGAAACCCCATCATCCTGACGGGGTTTCTTCGTATTTCGTGCTTTAGGTATAACTCCTGTCGTACCTCACGATCCTGGTGCGCAAACTAATTATTGTTGTTTTCCGTTTGGGAAACGTCCTGTTTCCTGATGAATTTAGAATACGAAAATTCTGGGTTTGCTCCTAGCCTCAATTGTCTTCATTCGGTGTAAGCCAAAACGGACAAAGTCCGGCAGGTTACGCAAGTGTTCTTGGTCAAAACTGGCTTTGGGCTACAATCAAAGTATTGTCTGTTCTGTTTTAGGAAATGTCATGGCAAAACTACAACAATATTTGACCTGGCCTGCGGCATTGCTCATCGCAGGATTAACCACCGGATGTAATGCCCAGACCGAGCCTGCCAATTCAGCGAAAGCCGCCCAAAGCAGTGAAACTAGCAAGACCAGCCAGTCTTATCAGCTGGAACGGGTGGCGCGCTTACAGGAACCGTGGGCGATGGCTGAGCTGCCCGATGGCCGCTTGTTAATTACTGAAAAGCGTGGACGACTCAAATTGTTTAACCCGAGCAATAAACTGCTGCTTGAGGTTAAAGGTGTCCCCAAAGTTGCCTATGGCGGGCAGGGCGGTTTGGGTGATGTCGCGCTGCATCCACAGTTTGCCCAGAATCGCTGGGTCTATTTAAGTTATGTGGAAGCCGGCACAGGCGGTTATGGCGCGGTGGTGGCGCGTGCCGAGCTGGATTTAAAAGATGCGGCTCAGCCACAATTGAAAAATGTACAGCAGATCTGGGTCCAAGTGCCGAAAGTTCCGGGGCAGGGGCATTATGCCCACCGGCTGTTATTTGATCAGGCCGGCTATTTGTGGGTCAGTTCGGGAGAGCGACAAAAGTTTGACCCGGCACAGGACCTGAATTCCAATTTAGGGAAAATCTTACGTTTAAATGCAGATGGTAGCGCTGCGCCAGATAATCCGTTCCGTGCTCAGGGCCAGATTGCGGCACAGGTATGGAGCCTGGGGCATCGGAATCCCTTAGGTATGGCATTTGACCCGGCGGGGCAGCTGTGGGTAATTGAGATGGGACCCAAAGGCGGAGATGAGCTGAACCGGATTGAAAAAGGCGCCAATTATGGCTATCCGATTGTGTCCAATGGCGATCATTATAGTGGTCAGCCAATTCCGGATCATGCGACCCGGCCAGAATTTAAAGCGCCAGAACTGGACTGGACCCCGGTTATTTCACCTTCGAGTTTAATCTTTTACCGTGGCGATCAGTTTCCACAGTGGAAAAATAAGGCCATTGCCGGAGGATTGTCGTCGCAGGCGATTATTGTGATTGATACCCAGGCTCAACCGGTACGTGAAGTACAACGGCTGGACATGAAACAGCGTATTCGCGGGGTGATTGAAGCGCGTGACGGTCATTTATGGGTCATTGAAGATGGCAAAGGCGCCAGCTTGCTGAAAATGACAGCCAAATAATGAATTCGTAGATAATAAAAAGCCCCGACGTCCTGTCGGGGCTTTTTAGATTCAGTTCTCAGATATCACTCCTGTTATATCTGTGCGTGCATCCTGCATGCGGCTTATGATTATTGTTTTATGCAACGAGACCTCCTGTCCCGGTATGGTTTTAATATACGTCAGGCGATCAGAACCAACCAGCCGCAAAACCCGACAAGTACTGTACGCTCAGGCGTACAACAGCGATTGATTTAAAATAGCGCATCATCTACAAGAACCAGAACATAAAGGACTGAAATAAAAGAAGCCCGAACATCCTGTCCGGGCTTCTCTGGATTCATTATTCCGGTATAACTCCTGTCGTACCGATCAGCATCCTGCTGTTGTTGCTTTTATTGTTATTGTTTTGATTTAAGAGACCTCCTGTCTCTGTATGTGGGTACTATAAAATGAAAGCGCTCTGCGCCCTAGTCGCAGTTCACCACAGCTGCTGTAAGAAAATGCTTACAGGGCTGCTGGCATTATGAGCTGACATATTGAATCAGCTTGTCGACTACCTGTTTCAGGGTCTTGTCATCAAATTCATTCGGTTCAAAGCTTTCGCTACGGTTACGGCTAAAAATATCGCGGATTTCCACCACTGCATTGCTGTCAATCAGTCCCAGCTGGGTGCCGACCTGACGGATCTGGTCAATCGAGCGTGATCCATTGGTGGCACCATAGCCGATATAAGCCGCCGGTTTGCCTTGCCACTCTTTGCCCAGATAATCCAGCGCATTTTTCAAGGCCGGGCTATAGCCATGGTTATATTCGGGGCTGATAAAAATAAAGGCATCGCCCTGGGCAATTTTGTCGGCCCATTCCTGTTGACGCGGCTGGTCATAAATACCGCTTAGCGGCGGATTCGGACCGGCAAACAGGGGTAAATTCCATTCTTTTAAATCGACCAGCTCGGTCTGCACGGTACTAAAGTTATAGCTTTTAATGGCCTGCTGTACCCAGTGTGCGACTTTAATGGCGGTACGTCCCTCGCGTACACTGCCAACAATAATCTGAATATTCATGTTTTATCCTGTGTTGTTTTTGCTGTAGGGATCAAATTAACGTGAATTGCGTTAGCCTGAATAGAGTCAGTTTGTATCTGCCTCATGAAAATGGCATAAAAAAAAAGCTCCCGAAGGAGCTTTTCAAAAATGTGGAACTTTTATTTCAGTTGAATGCCTTGCTGGCCCGCTGGGGTGACTTTAAAGATTTCCACTTCAAAGGTAATGTCTTTACCGGCCAGTGGATGGTTAAAGTCGACTTCGGTGATGTCATCATTGACCGATTTGACCACGCCATACAGGCTTTGTTTGGCCTTATCTTCAAACTCGATCATGTGGCCTTCAACCGGACGCTGTTCAAACTTGACGGTGTCAAAGGTTTGGACATTTTCCGGGTTCCATGGACCAAAAGCCTCTTCTGGTGGCAGGCTCACGGTACGACGGTCACCAGCACGCAAGCCAAACAGGGCTTTTTCAAAACCCGGTAACAGGCTGCCATCGCCCATCACCAGACTGACCGGTTCGGCACGGCTACGGGTATTGTCAATTTCCGGGCCGCTTTCAATGGCCACAGAAAAATGAAGTTCAACTTTAGAACCCGCTTCAATACGGGTGTCTTCGTTCGGATTGATAAATTCAGTCATGTTGCGCCTGCGCACGTTGAATACGGTGTTTTTCCAGGAAAAACGTATCAATAAGAAGCAAGATGGTGCCTAAGGTAATGGCACTATCTGCAATATTAAAGGCAGGGAAGTGGCTGTTGTTGTAGTAAACATGAATAAAGTCGACCACATAGCCCAAAGCGACCCGATCAATCAGGTTACCAATGGCCCCGCCCAGAATCAGGGCAATGGCCAGCGGTAATACCAGCATGTTCTTTGGCATACGCATCAGCCAGAACACAAAGATCACGGACACCAAACCTGCCAGTGAGGTGAAGAAATAGCGTTGCCAGCCACCCGCATCGGACAAGAAACTAAAGGCTGCGCCATAGTTATGCAGTAATGTCCAATTTAAAAAGGGCAGCACAGGCACCGGATCTGCATAATTCAGATGGGTGACTGCAATCCATTTGGTCCATTGATCCAGAATAATCGCCACAATAGACAGTCCGATCCACCACAAATTGTGTGGATAGAACTGGAATAAGCCCTTTTTCGGTTGTGGATTAGGCATATTTTCTCTCTTCGCCTTGGCCTGTCGGGAGGTTAATAATACAACGACCACATAAACCTGGATGTGCAGGATGTGTATTCACATCTGGCAGGACGTGCCAGCAGCGTACACATTTCTCGCCATCTGCGGCAGACACTTTCACGTTCAGACCGTCAAGATCAGAAGCTTCGCCTTGTGCGGCATCAAACTCATTCACAATCACCTGAGAGGTAATCAGGACAAAACGCAGTTCATCGCCCAGTTTATCCAGCACTGCTTTCAGCTCGGCATTGGCCCACAGCTCCACTTTGGCAGACAGGTTCGAACCGACGGTTTTTGCAGTACGCGCCGCTTCAATAAACTTGTTCACGGCAGATTTTACGGCAATTAACGTTTGCCATTCGCTTTCAGCCAGCACGTTGGCTTCAGAGGCCACCGGCAGCTCATACCATTCAGCGGTGAATACATATTTTTCTGACTGCTCAGGAATCAGTGGCCACGCTTCTTGTGCAGTGAAGCTCAGGATTGGCGCCATCCAGCGTACAAAGGCCTGTACCAGGTGATACAACGCAGTTTGCGCGGAATGACGCGCTTGCGAGTCTGCTTTGGTGGTGTACTGACGGTCTTTGATGATGTCGAGATAGAAACCACCCAAGTCATTAATACAGAAGTTGGTCAAGGCGCTGGTGACGATATGGAAGTTCATATCTTCATAGGCTTTCTTGATGGTTTCTTGTACTTCAGACGCACGTTGCAGGATGTATTGATCCAGCGCAATCAGCTGATCCACCGGCAGGGCATCAGTCGATGGTTTAAAGCCGTTTAAGTTGGCCAGCAAGAAACGCAGCGTGTTACGAATACGGCGGTAACCGTCTGAGGCACGGCTAAAGATTTCTTTACCGGCGGTCATTTCATAACGGTAATCCGCAGAGGCAATCCAGAAACGTAAGCCGTCTGCACCCATGTCTTTAATGATGTCTTGCGGGGTAATGATATTCCCGAGTGACTTCGACATTTTGCGGCCTTTTTCATCGACCACGAAACCATGCGTTAACAAGCCTTTGTATGGCGCACGTTCATTGATCGCAATCGAGGTCAGCAGTGAAGACTGGAACCAGCCACGGTGCTGATCCGAACCTTCAAGGTACAGATCGGCCGGATCTTGCAGCTCTTCACGTTCACGCAGCACGGCATAGTGGGTTGTACCCGAGTCAAACCAGACGTCTAAGGTGTCACGTACGGCGTTGTAGTGTTCAGCATCATCACCAATGAAGTCTTTGGCTTCACGGTTATACCAGCCATCAATACCTTCCTGTTCGATCAGTTTAGCCACTTCTTCGATCAGTTCAGGGGTACGTGGATGCAGTTCGTTGGTGTCTTTATGCACGAAGAACGGGATTGGCACGCCCCAGGTACGCTGACGCGAAATACACCAGTCCGGACGGCCTTCGATCATTGCCTGAATCCGGTTTTTACCCCAATCTGGCACGAAGCTGATCTCGTTTTCAATTGCATTCAGGGCGCCTTGGCGTAAACCTTTGGCATCCATGCTGATAAACCATTGTGGTGTGGCACGGAAGATAATCGGGGTTTTATGACGCCAGCAGTGCGGATAGCTATGCTTGATGGGATGATGTGCCCACAATTTGTTGGCTTCGCCCAGCGCGGCAATAATTTGCGGATTGGCTTTATAAATATGTTCACCAGCAAAAATTGGCGCAGTCGGTAAATAGACACCGTTGCCGCCCACCGGGTTGTCGACTTTCAGGTTATATTGCAGGCCGACTTTATAGTCGTCTACACCGTGGCCTGGTGCAGTATGCACGGCACCTGTACCGCTGGCATCGGTGACGTGTTCACCCAGAATCACCGGCACTTGACGCTCAGTAATTAACGGATGTTGCAGCACCAGATTTTCCAGTTTGCTACCGGCAAACTCGGCCAGCACTTCAACCGAGCTGAAGCCATAACGCTGGGTCGCAGATTCTACCAGTGTTTTTGCCAGAATAAAGTTTTGCTCGGCCTGTTCTTCACCACGCGCCTTGACCAGTTGATATTCAAGTTCGGCATGTAATGCTACCGCCTGGTTGGCTGGCAGGGTCCATGGGGTGGTGGTCCAGATCACGATATCGGTTGAGTCTTTAACGTCAACACCCAAACGTGCAGACAAATCAGCTAAGTCAACCACTGTAAAACCGACGTCAATTGCATCGGATTTTTTATCTTCATATTCAACTTCAGCTTCTGCCAGCGCTGAACCACAGTCCAGACACCAGTTCACTGGCTTCAGGCCTGGCTCGATATGACCGGCTTTGGCAATGGCACCCAGAGAACGGACAATATCTGCTTCCTGCTTGAAGTTCATGGTCAGGTATGGGTTGTTCCAGTCGCCGAACACGCCCATACGGATAAAGTCTTTCTTTTGTAGTTCGACCTGGGTGTAGGCATATTCACGGCAGGCTTTACGGAAGGTCGAAGCATCAACTTTGACGCCGACTTTGCCAACTTTTTCTTCAACTTTCAGTTCAATTGGAAGACCGTGACAGTCCCAGCCTGGCACATATGGCGCGTCAAAACCGTCCATGACACGACTTTTAATGATGATGTCTTTCAGGACCTTGTTGACCGCGTGACCAAGGTGGATTTGACCATTGGCATACGGAGGGCCGTCATGAAGCACATATTTTTTCTTGCCGATACGCGATGCACGAATCTGCTGATAAATGTCATCGGCATACCACTCTTCTAACCATTTCGCTTCACGTACTGCGAGGTTTGCTTTCATTGCAAAGTCAGTACCTGGGAGGTTCAGTGTGGCTTTATAGTCCACTGCATTTTCAGGAGTTTGCTTATCGCTCATGCAAGTTGTCTTCCAATTTAATCAGCCATTTGACTGACACGTTTTACAGTAAAAATGTGAGTTATTCAAAAGGGAATTTTGGGGTGCTGCGGCGAAACTCAAGCAGTTTCTCCACATCATCATCAATTCCAGCTTTTAAGGCTTCAAGCGAAGGATAGTCCTTTTCGCCATGTAAATAGTTTAAGAACGTCACCCGCATTAACAGGCCATACAGATTAGCAGAAACCTCGGGGAAATGTACTTCTAATCGCCATTCCGGATGGTCCTGTTTGATGGCTGGTCGGGTGCCGACATGACCGGCGCCAAACAGCGCGGTCGGGTCATAGCCGGCAATTCCCGGCTGGTTCGGATTCTCTGCCTGAACTTTGGCTTGTAAGGATTCAGTTTCACAGAGCACTTCCACGCCATAAATCCCGTTCAGGCAGGGTTTATGCCGGTTCAGACGGACATTAATGGTTGGAAAATCAATGGTCCGGCCAATCTGGTCGCCGTATTGTACCCGGCCAGTAATGCTATACGGGCGCCCCAGCAATTTGGCTGCCAGCGCTAAATTGCCGGCCTGCAAGGTCTGACGGATCCGGGTCGAGCTGACCCGTTCACCATCGGCCAGAATAGTGTTTAAGTTGGTGACCTGAAAGCCGTATTGCTGCAAAAACTCGCTATTGCCCTGACGGTTTTTGCCAAAATGGAAGTCATCACCCAGCACCAGACTGTGGGCATTGAGTTTATATTTGAGTATGTCGGCAAAGGCTTCGGCGCTTAAGCTGCGGAAATAATTATCAAATTTGGCGACTGCAATATAGTCTACACCCAGCTCGGTTAAGTATTCGACTTTTTCTCTTAAGGAGCTGATGCGTGGCGGCGCTTCATAGCCTTTAAAAAATTCCAGCGGCTGTGGCTCGAAAATCATCACCAGGGTTTTCAGCTGCTGGGCTGCTGCCAGCTGTTTTAGCTGGGCAATCATGGCCTGATGTCCCAAATGCACGCCGTCAAAATTACCGATGGTAACGGCAGTTTTTTCCAGTTGAAAATCAGGCGCTAAAGCATTCAGACGGAGGAGCTGCATGGGCAAAGAATGACGTTATACATTAAGAAAGGCTATATATTGCCATATTCTCACACATTCGTCTTGTTGTTCTGTTTTTATGCAAAATTTTTCTTGCTCATTTTTGACCGGTGCCACAGCACTGGCGGGTTTTTATCAGGAGCGAATGAAAATGGAAACGCGTAGCCAGTACTGAAAAGCTGCATAGATATGAAAAAAAGTGGAGTCGTTGGAAGACCTGTCATTTCAGGGATAGCTTTTATCAAATGGAGCGTAAAACTCTGTCTTTCAGGTCAGAGATATAAGCGACACGACATGAAATGTCGTTTAATTACTAAAAACCAATATTTTAAGCCTGATATGAGCTAATATAAGCCCATGAAAACACTTAAATTACGCATAAAAGACAAACATTGTAAGGTGCTAGACCAATTGGCATCTGAAGTTAATTTTGTCTGGAACTATGTCAATGATTTGTGTTTCAAACACCTACAGCGCAAAC
>NZ_VPBA01000060.1:0-9402 GCF_013418945.1 Acinetobacter sp. YH12112
CAAGCAGACGTGCACAGAAAACAGCGATTGAACAACGAAATCTAAATCCTGTGCTTGACTTGGAAATGTCCATATAGGACATTTCTATTTGGTTATTAGGTAGGACATTTCTACTTGGGAATAACAGCTTTTTAAATTGTGTTATAATTCCATGTGTTGATACTAGTTTTATAGCCCATTCACCCTCGAATGGGCTTTTTTTATGATTGTTCACGTTCCACGATCAATAACTGAACAATGTTCCACAGTTTTATTTAATGTTGCTGAACAATCAATGGATACCAGTAAAGCCCTTTAGGTCTTCTGTTGCTTCAAATATAAAGTCTCTACGATCAAGGATTAGACAATCTTTATTGTGTCGTCTGATTGATCTTGTGGCTTTGCTAATATCATGGCAATCCCAAGATTTGGGATAATACTTTATTAAAGAACGGACAATCTTGTTTTTATATTCTGAGTTTTCTATAATCTTAATTATGTTACATAATCAAGATTGATAATAAAAATGACGCAAAATAAGCATGGTGGTGCACGCAAAGGTTCTGGCCGTCCTTTTGTCTATAACGAACCGACCAAGGTCATTCGGGTGCCAGAGTCTCGTGTATTGGAAATCAAGAAATACCTGAAAAAAAATGACACTCCAAAGTTTAACGATATTTCCTCTATTAGATTGCTTGAGACAAAAACACATTATGAGATTCCTGTTGCTTTGCAAAAAGTGGCTGCAGGCTTCCCTTCCCCTGCTCAGGACTATATCGATAAGACCCTTGATCTAAACGAGTTTCTTATTCAAAACCAACAGGCAACCTTTATCGTTGAAGTGGAATCCTTATCCATGCGTGATGCAGGGATTGATCTGAATGACAAGCTAATCGTTGACCGTAGTATTGAAGCCAAGCATGGGGATATTGTTCTGGCATTGATTGACAATGATTTTACGATTAAACGTTTGATGATTGAGGGTAATCAATGCTGGTTACAGGCGGCTAATCCTGATTTTGCTGATATCCATTTGAAAGATAATCAAACCATGCTGATTTGGGGTGTGGTTACCAGTGTGATCAAGAAGTTCAGATGAGCAGTTACGAGCGGATTTATGCCCTGATTGATATTAACAACTGCTATGTCAGTTGTGAGCGGGTATTTAATCCCAGTCTAAACAATAAACCTGTGATTGTGCTCAGCAATAACGATGGCTGTGCTGTGGCAAGAAGTAATGAAGCCAAAGCGCTGGGCATCAAAATGGGCGTTCCTCTCTTTCAAATACAAGATATTGTTCAGCAACATCAGGTCGTGGTGTTATCCAGTAACTATGCTTTATATGCTGAAATGTCCAAGCGTTTTCATTCAATTTTGGCTAGTTTTGTTGCGCCACATGAACAGGAAATCTATTCAATTGATGAGTGTTTTTTAGACCTGACCAGTTATGCACAAAATTTTGACTTAACTCAGTATGCGCATCACATGAAACAACGATTGTTGGATTGGATTGGCTTACCCGTCTCGATTGGTATCGGTCGTAGTAAAACCGAAGCCAAAATGGCCAACCATCTTGCCAAAAAAAGACAGGGTTTCAAGGGTGTGTGTAACTTACTCAATATGGATTTCCTAGATCAGGAAATGCTTTATTCAGACATTGAGGTCGGTGAAGTTTGGGGCGTTGGTCGTAAGTTAGTTAAAAAACTAAATGCCATGGGAATCTATTCGGTGCTAGATTTAGTGATGCAAGATGCTCATCGCATGGCGAGCCTTTTTTCTGTGGTAATGCAAAGAACAGTATTGGAGCTGCAAGGTGTTTCTTGTATGCAGTTAGATGATGCCCCTCCCCCCAAACAGCAAATCATAGCAAGTCGTTCATTTGGTGAAAAAGTTACCGAGCTAGATGATCTCAAAGAGGCTATGGGCAAATATGTACAGGATGCAGTCATACGTTTACGAGCAGACGCTTCCTTATGTGGATGTGTCATTGCTTTTGTGCAATCGAATCCTTTTGATTCAAAGGTTCCCTATTACAGTAAATCGTTGGCTTTTGAGTTTCCTGAACCGACGGATTGTGTTTTGGATCTGATTAAAACAGCCATGCAACTGCTGGAACACATTTATAAATCTGACGTGAAATATAAAAAGTGTGGTGTAATTCTGACGGATTTAATTGCTAAGCAGCGCTTTACTCCTGACCTGCTGACAGACCACAGCCAGCGTGAAAGTAATGAAAGCCTCATGCAGACTTTAGAAGCGGTAAAGGCGAGATATGGGAAAACTAAATTAGCTGTTGGCAGCTGCTACTTACCACAACGAAAGTGGTCAATGAACCGTACTCATTTGACCCAGAACTATTTTAGCTGGCAGGGATTATTAAAGATCGGCCATTAAATTCATTAGCCCCACCTATTTGGTTTAAGTCAGCTTAATGAAGAACTCGACACATAAGCCGACACAGGCTTGATCTTCAGTCAACCATTTAACAACGTAAGTATGTTGTTTGGGATCCATGTAACACCTATAGAGGAAAAGGTGGTTAGTAATAAAACTCTGCTCAAGCAAATTTATTGGGTTAACTGTCAGTTTTCACCATCTCATGTCCTTTATTTCTAGAACATTCTAGACTTTTCTCGACCTAGAATTTTTATTCTTTAAAGGTGTCATTCAACGCCTGTTGCACAGCATCAATACGTAACTTACAGGCTTTATAGGCAGTCATGGACTCTTCAACGATCGCCATCAGGTTATCAATATCCGGTTCTTCCTGAGATTCAAGAAATTCGGCATTTTTCTTGAGAATTTCATAACCTTTCTTGAAACTTAGTTCTTCATTGTTCATGTGCGTTTACCTGTGTCACGGTGGCATCAATGGTGCCATCCTTAAGTTCAATCTGTAATTCCTGGTCAGTAATCTGCTGGATGGAACGGATAGCTTTGCCTTGGCTACGGACAATTGCATAGCCCTTGGCCATCACATTACGAGGATTCTGTAGCAAGGTTTCCCTCATCAATGACTCCACCTGCTGTGAAGCTAGTTTAATCTGTTGTTGAGCAAGATACTGAGTATCACTTTTAAGCATATCAACGCTACGCTGGGCTTCATTGATCTGGTTCTGTGTCAGAGTTTTGATAGTTTTCAGATACTGATCACTCTGGCTCTGGTAGGTGATCAACTGGTGCTGTGACAGTAGCTTGATGGTCTGCAAAGCAGTACTAACTTCATTGACTCGCTCCACAATCAGGTTACGGATCCCTGCGATCACTTTACTCGGGGTATCAAAGGAACGGTGTGCAATTTCATCCAAAATAGTGCGGTCTTTCTCGTGGCCAATACCGACCCAGATCGGCACAGTTCTTTTACACAGCAGTGCGGCCAGATCATAATCATTCAGGTAAGCTAGGTCATTCACGGCTCCGCCTCCACGGATGATCACAATAAGGTCTGGTGCTATCGAGTAATCTTGAGCCCACTGTCTTAAGGCACTACCCAAAACCTGAATGATGCTGGCAGAAGCCGTATTACCCTGAAAAGTTGCTGAATGATAAACGAAATGACAGACACCAGCCTGAGCCAGGGCATCCGCATCTTTTTTAAAGTCACCTAACCCTGCAGCATTTTCCGGTGCAATGACCAAGACATTCTGAATATCAAAGGGTACCGGCAACTGTTTATTGTTATTGAGCAGGCCTTCCTCAGTCAGTCGCAGCAGAATCTGCTGATAGCGTTTGGCGATGTCTCCTAGAGTAAAGCTAGAGTCGATATCTTCGATATTGACCGAGAAGCCATATTGCGGATCAAATCTAGCTTTGACCTTGATCAGTACATTCAGGTCTTTCGACAGTTCAATACCACTTTCTCGTTCAAACTTTAGAATTATTTTTTGTGCCGTAAATTTCCAAATGGTGCCTTTACAACTAGCGATCACCTTATGGCTTTCTTCATCTTTCTCAGCCAACTCAAGATAATAGTGACCGCCTTTAATACTTAAATTACGGATCTCAGCCTTGACCCACACTGCCCCATCAAAAGTCAGCTGGATGACTTCCTGTACAGTGGCAAGGTATTCACTAAGGCTGAGTTGTTGACGTTCTGACATGATGTAAAGGATAGCTAAAATATAAGGAGGTAAGATTTAACCCAATATTGATCAATTCTACTGCAAATCAGATGAGTTTATTGCAATTTTGAGAAATGTATAAGTTCTTCTTAGACACCTAGAGTGATCATTGAGATTTTTAGTTTAATTATACTTTTATATTAAAATAGATATATAATCAATAAAATCATTATATTTTACTATTTTAATAAAATTATGAAGCAATACTGTACACTGCAAATCTACCAAGACTATGAATGGCATGACTGTGCTTTGGTTGAGGTTACGGATGATCAAAATGCTGGATGGCAGGCAGCTACACGTACATCATATTTGTTCGAATATGCTATTTCATATATGGATCTAAGAGATGGTCATGCGCTTGCTTATGACTTACCGGTGAACGTCCAAAATAGATTGGAATCAACTTGGCCAGCATTTCTTATGGATCTATTACCTCAAGGATACGGTCGCAAAGAATTACTAAGACAGCTTGATTTTTCTGAGAATGTTCAGGAACAAGCGGACTGGGCGCTTTTAAAAGCAGGCGCAGGAAATCCAATTGGGAATCTGCGAGTCAAAGAGGCTCATGAGTGGTTACAGAGTCATTTCCCAAAGCTGCAAAATCAGGGATTTAGCCTAAGCAAAATTATTGAACGTAAAGAGAAGTTTATTGAATCGCTCGCATCTTATGGACTTTTTATTGCCGGTTCATCTGGTATTCAGGGTGAGTGGCCAAAATTGTTGTTAACACAAGGTTATGATGATCTTTTCTATCTAGATCATACTCTTCCAGATGATCAAGTTAAGCAGCATTGGTTGGTTAAATTTAGCCGCGGCAGTGATCAAAATTTGAATAAAATCCTGATGAACGAAGCTTTGTATATGAAAGTCGCTCAGTACTTGCAACTACGTGTACACCGGGATCTTGAGCTACATGGCAAGACTTTGTTTATTCCAAGATTTGATCGCAAAGTAATTAATGGCAAAGTTGAAAGAATTGCTCAGGAAAGCCTTGCATCTCTAGGTGGGAAGGCGGGCTTTGGGGTTAGAATGACCCATAATCAAATATGTACCCTGCTTATGGAGGCTTGTACCGAACCAAAGCAGGAAGTATTTGAGTATTTGAAGCGTGATCTCGCAAATGTTGCCTTAGGCAATAAAGATAACCATACTCGCAATACAGCAATCCAACGCTTCAATAATGGTAAAATTCAGCTCACACCATTATTTGATTATGCGCCAATGTGGTTACATCCTGATGGTATTGCACGTACTACTCGTTGGGAAAGAGATGATCATGGTGGTATGCCACTTTTGAGTTCTGTGATTGAGCAGATAGCTGAAAGCACTTCGATTGATCCACAAGAAATTAAAACTTTATTAATTGAACAGTTACCAATTTATCGGGGACTGTTAGAAAAGATGCAGGCTCTTCAAGTAGCGGATGAAATTCTGGAAAATAGCCAATATCGAATAATCAATATTTGCCAGCAGTTGGAGGAGATCAGCCATGGATAAACGTTTTAAACCATTGACCCCTATTCAACAAATGGAAAAAAGACTATCTGTGCTTGAAACCATCAATAATCATCCAGACTGGTCTTTTTATCAAGTTGCTCGATTTATTCGAACAGAGCTACATTTAACACTGAATGATATGGCTAAAATTACTAAGATTGCGCCACAGACACTGCAAAAAATGGAGCAACCAGGGAGCAATCCTACTTTGAAATCCATGCAGAAATTACTCGATACTTTCGGTTTACAATTACAAATAAAAGTTAAATGATTTTTAATTCTGAGCCATCGGTTTTTCTAAAATCTTATCCGTTTAAGGATACAAAGAGGAAATAAACAGGCTCTAGGTTGTTTTATGATTATTTTTAGACAAACGACTCCAAAACCTTATGTAGCAAGGGTTTTGTCTCTACAGTAATTAATTTGTTTTTGAAAAAATGGAGTAGAGTGTTTGAAATATGAATAATCGAATTCGGTTTCTGTAAGCACAGTAATTTCATCTGCATGTGCTTTATATTCATCTATATTTTCGAGTAATTCATCCTCTGAGAATGGGAGTTTTTTTTGATTTTCAGTGTCGTTCATAGAGTCATATCCTGAGAAGTTATTTAGATCATCATAAACCAGACATTTTTAATGGTGAGAATACAGACACTTTAAATGGTTTCTAACACAAAAAAGGGAGCTTATAGCTCACTGCTGTCCCATAGTTTGATTTAAATAAAAAAACCTGAGTCTGAATCGTTAAAATATAAGTGCGAACCAACACTTTAACGACCAAGGACTCAGGTTTTGTCATATCAGAATACCGTATTTCATCAATTGATTAAACCCATACTCCGACAAGATTTTGAACGTCTTGTTCAAATACATCATGTCGGTCAGAAATTTAGAGCCGCTTCAAGATGGGATCAGTTCATTGCCATACTGATGTCTCAACTTTCCTGCAGACAAAGTCTGCGGGATATTCAATCTAATCTAGAGTGTCAACAAGAAAAGCTGAATGCTCTCGGAGCAAAGTCTATCACCCTCGCAGTACACTGGCTCGAATCAATCAGGAACAGCCTGCAGCCTTGTATGAACAGCTATTTTACACCTTGCTTAAATCTTATGAACACTCAAAAGTAGCTCATAAATTCCGCTTTAAGAATCCCTTATATTCCCTGGATGCCAGCCATATTGATCTGTCATTTTCCTTATGTGAATGGGCCAAAGTGCATGAATCCAAAGCCAGCATGAAACTTAGCGTTGGCTTAAATTACAGCAATACCATTCCTGAATTTGTGGCGCTTGGGGATGGCATTGAAAATGATATGGTACAAGGCAGAGCATTCAAATTTCCTGCTGGCAGTATTGTCGTATTTGACAAAGGATATATTGATTATCAATGGTTTGCCCAATTGACTCATCAAAAGGTCAGTTTTGTCACCCGATTGCGCCCAAAGACAGTTTATCAAGTGAAATCTAGCCGCAGCGTATTAGCATCTAAAGGTATTATTGCGGATGAATGGATTGAATTAAGTAGTGCTTATGCAAAGAAAAGAGGTGCTCCCAAATTATTAAGACGTATAGAATTTTATGATACCGATAAGAACAGGACGTTTGAGTTTCTGAGTAATAACTTTCATCTGGCAGCATTAACGATTGCTGCAATTTATAAAGACCGTTGGAAAGTGGAGCTGTTCTTTAAAGCACTTAAACAGAATTTAAAATTAAAGTCATTTCTAGGCCGAAGCCGTAATGCCATACAAACTCAAATTTGGATCGCGTTAATCGCCTATTTGCTGGTGAGTTTCGCTCAACATCTGGGGAAAGAAGGCTGGACAGTGCAGCGCTTACTCAGAATCATTCAAGTGAATTTGTTTGAAAGAAAAACGTTAAAAGCTTTATTCTCACCCGATAAAATCCCCATTAAACAAGAGGAAGCTTATTTAAGCTTCCTCTTGTGAAAAATTGTGGGACAGCAGTGGCTTATAGCTACCTTTTTTATCGTTACACATTAAATCCTATATGTTTTCCTGTTGGAAGCTCCACATCAATACGGAGCTTACCACCCATTGCCTCAACATACTTTTTCATGGTTGAAATCTTTAAATCATTACCACGATTTTCAATTGCTGAAAGTGATGGCTGTTTTATTCCCAAAGTTTCAGCAAGTTCTTTTTGGGAAATCTCTAACTCTTCTCGAATAAGATGGAGCTGAGTCTCTAACAGTAGCTCATCAGCCATTTTTTTAATACGTGCTTGGCTCTCTGGAGAGCGACTAACCAATAATTCCTGTAAGGTTTTAGCCATTAGATTGTTCTCCTAGGGTTGAGAGATGAAGTTCGTATTGCTGTTCTGCAATGTCCAGCATCTCTTTTATAGAAACGCTTTTTACCGCCTTTATCACCGATGCAAAGCACAATGGCCTGTCGTAATGGATCAAATGCAAAAAAGGCTCTAAGTGGTTTACCTCTATGCTGAACGCGTAGCTCTTTCATATTGGTAAATTTAGAGTCATACACGGTATCCACTAAAGGGCGACCTAAGCTAGGTCCCTGCTGCTGTAGAACGACCAAAGCTGCGAGGACTTTCTCTTGTGTTGATTCATCTTGCTGCTCAAGCCACTCATTAAACAGATCTGTTGTGATGACTGTCCACATATCACAACCAAAATATAGATTATAGTCTATATTTTATAGTGAACTTAGTCAGTTTTCAAATGGTAATAAAAAACCCCGACATCCTGTCGGGGTTTTTCGTGTTTGGTTGCAAGGTATAACTTCTGTCGTACCTAACCATCCTTGTGCTGATCTTTCTTATTCTTGTTGTTTGGAGCTTCCTGCTTTCCTTGACTACATCATAAGAAATAAAGCTTTGATCAGCTAGAAGCAGATTCCTTAAATTACTGTACGTCAAAGCGTACAAAAATGGCTTAAAAATAGCCCCAGAGTTATCCCCATAAATTGTGGATTTTTTTCAGGTTGAAAGCCTTATAGATTGTAGGTGATTTTCTGTTTTGAGTGTTTTTTGAGCAAAAATGTTGGCAAAAAATATCAAAACCGCTCATAAAAAAGCCGACTTGTTTCAAAATCGGCTTTTTGTGCATTTTTAGATTTTTCTGGTTTTATTAAGTATCTGATATTTATATTAATATACAAGTGTATTGCGTATAACAGCCATTATGTTAAATTGTAGTAAGAACTTTAATGCGATAGAGCAGAATGTATATGCAAAATAAGCTTGATAACATTATTCAAGAATTAAAAGAACTATCTGGGAATAGTCGTCTAAACATAGAACTACCTGATGATATTTTCATATCTGCTTATGAACGAAAAATAGGTTTTATTTTTCCAAAAGATTATAAAAAAGTTTTGAAAGAGATTAGCAATATCTTTTATGGAACAATTGAATTAGCGTCTCTTACAGATGAGAAAGAATGCTATCGAGGGCTATCTCAGATATTAAATGATGCTAGGGAGCAAGGTCTGCCAGAAGATTGGCTACCTATTTGTGAAGATAATGGTAGTTATTATTGCCTATCTCCTAATCATAAAATTAGATATTGGACAGCAGATGGATATAGCGATGAGCAGTGGGAAGATTTAGCAGATTGGATCAAGCAAGTTTGGATAGATGGAAATTAAGAATTTCTAAAATTAACATAATACACCTTATACGAAATTAAAATGTAACTCCAAAATAGAAATGTCCGGTTTCTCCAAAGTAAAAATGTCCGCTTTTAGAATATGCGCTGTTGCAATTTTCTTAGCGGACGGTTTGATATGTTGGTGTCTATGTCGGATAAAGAACTTAA
>NZ_VPBA01000005.1:0-120753 GCF_013418945.1 Acinetobacter sp. YH12112
AAGCATTACTCACCCGTCCGCCGCTAAGCTAAGGTGCAAGCACCCTCGCTCCGCTCGACTTGCATGTGTTAAGCCTGCCGCCAGCGTTCAATCTGAGCCATGATCAAACTCTTCAGTTAAAATCATTTTGTCACTTTATTCGAAGTGACCAAATCTGGCTCATCAATTTTCTGACTTAAATTTCGCTCAAATAAACTTCGAGTAATTTAAACCAATCAATCAATGATAATATTTCGATTAATCAATCAGTAAAAATCCACACAAGTTGTTCTTCATAATCTCTTAATGATCTTCTCGATGCTTCGTCAGCATCAAGCTAGGTCGGCTATATTACTCTCTATTTTTAGAAAGTCAACATGCAATGTTGATTTTATTTCTAAACTTACCACCTAAACCAGAACTCAACCATTTTAGCTAAATCCTTGTTTATCAACAAGTTTTTATCAACATCACCGCCGATGGATGTGCATTATAGAGCAAATAAAACCTGACGCAACCCCTATTTTTAATTATTTTGGGAAATACGACACAACTGTTTATTTATTCAACAAAAATACACTTATTTTTCTTTTTTCACTAAAAATGGGACCGGATTGGCCAAATGATCACCTAATTTTTCTGCCTGATTTTTTTCCTGCCATTTTAAGGCGCGACAATCAATATATTCACAATAGCCGCCTTCGCCCTGTTCTTCGACATCATTTATTTTGACCTGATAATGAAAACTGCCGACATAACCTGCAGCCAAGCCAAATTTAAAATCCCCGCGGCTTTGTGCCTGAATATGGATACGCGTGCCATCTGCACCGCTGTAACACCATTCAAATTCACGCGGCAGATACATGCTTTGCCGGTTTGGAGTCATCACCGCCGGATAAACCCGGTGCACTTTAAAATATACGCCTTCATCAAACAGCTGGCTTTGGCCACCGCTCAGGTCACGCAAATACATCCGCGACTGCAAAATCCGGTTAAAGCGGTCCCGCACTTGGGCCAGTAATAACTGCCGTTGCTGCTGCAGATTAATCACCTGATAGGTAAAAAAGGCTAAAGGTAGATAAGGAAAATTAATGGCTCGCGCATATTCAAAACTGCCGAGTTGCTGGATCTGATAATGTTGCTGTTTATATTGAAGCTGTCCACTGCATTCACACAGCAAAGACCAGTGATCGGCCAGCCCCATGCGTAGCTTGGCAAAATAGGAAATCACCGGGGTAGTACGAATCTTCAGATCAAAACTGAGTTCAGAATCCAGACGTTGGACCCGAAACTCCGGAAAATGTCCTTCCAGCTGCTCCCGACCACCAAACTGAAACAGTGCCGGCTTGAAATAACATTCTTTTTCCACTGAATAACTGCTGAGCTGCCCCACCATATGTGGACTGGAACTGACCAGTACCGTAGCAGTATCCAGCGGATGGGTTTGAATCGCGCTGTCATTACGCAGCATCGGGGCATTTGGCTGCCCAATCAGGCTCAGGAAATTAAGATAATGTAAGGGCGCGGGCAAATTGGGAATCATCAGCCCTTGATGAATGATTTTATATTTCTGGTTCGGGGCGTGAAAAGGCAGCTGCTCAAGCTTGAGTTGATGTGGAGCTTGATTCAGTTGTTTGGATCGATCGAGAAAATCTTGAAACATCTGCATAGCAAGCTCCTGGGTGTCATCTTGTTATGATTCGGCGGTTTTTCTCGCCATATAAGTGGTCACAAAACCTGATAATGCATAGATGATAGAAATCACCAGAATACCGACCGGAATATTATAGGTCATGGCCGCCAGTACAAAAACGGCAATTGGCAGCACAATAAACGGCACCCGCTTACGGTCCAATGTCTTAAAGGAATAATATTTAATATTGGAAATCATCAGCAAGCCAACCGCCACAATAATCACGGCGTTGATGATCTGAATACCAAAGTCCTGAATATTATAAATTTCAGGAAAATCGCGGCCGACCCAGACCAGCGACACCAGCATTAAAGCCGCCAATGGACTGGCCACGCCAATAAAATAGCGTTTATCAACCACGCCAATCTGCACATTAAAACGCGCCAGACGGAAAGCCGCACAGGCGGTATAAACAAAACAGCAGGCCAAGCCAATCCGGCCCAGATCATTCAGGCTCCAGCTATACATTAAAATTGCCGGGGCCACACCAAAGGCCAGCATATCGGACAAGGAGTCAAACTGCTCACCAAACGGACTTTGCGCACCAATGGCACGCGCAACACGACCATCTAAACCATCAAATAAGGCCGCCAGGAAAATGGCATAAATGGCCTGGCTATATTCGCCATTCATGCTGGCAATAATTGAATAAAAGCCCGACAGTAAAGCCGCGGTGGTAATGAGATTAGGCCACAGGTAGATGCCACGGCGTTTGACCTTTTGCCCCTCGCGGGTACGTTCCTCTTCCACCACTTCAAATGTGATTCCATCGTAATCATGTTCACGCGTCACGGAATCACCCTCGGGCTTCGGTGTGTTTATCATTATTTTATTCCTAACTCTAACCTAATCTCTGTTGTGACTGCTTGGCTTATTCGCCAACCAGCCAGCGTACTGCTGCATGTCCACCATTGTCCTGCATGCGTAAATGCGGGAATAACCATTGTAAGGCTTCATCTGCATCTTCAGAGAATTTCCAAGGTGGATTGATCACCAGTAAACCACAGCCATTCAAGCCAACCGGGGTATCATCTGGCCAGACACAGATTTCGCAAACCAGCTGACGGCGAATGCCCGATTTGTACATTTTCTTTTCAAAACGTTCAATCATGGCGCGGTCTTTAATTGGATACCACACCGCAAACACGCCTGTTGGCCATTTTTTATAGGCCGCGACCAGCAGTTCTACCAGCTGCGGGAAGTCTTTACGTTCCAGCTCATAAGGCGGGTCAATCATGACCAGACCGCGTTTTTCTTTCGGTGGAATCACCCCAAGCAGACCTTCGTAAGCATCACGTTCATGCAAGCCAGCACGACGGTCACGGATATTGCTGCGCAATTGCTGAAAAACATCACGCTGCATTTCAAACACCGTGGCTTTATCCATCTCACGCATGCCTTGTAAGGCAAACCATGGTGAACCCGGATAAGCACCCTTGCCATCCGTCTCGCGCATCTGCTCGACCAGATTCAGATACTGCTTCACGCCTTCCGGTGCATTGCGGATAATCGAGTCATCCAGTTTGACCAGACGGTGAATACCATTTAAGAACTCACCCGACTTCTGTGCAGGTGCTAAAGATAAGTCGTATTTGCCTGCACCGCCATGTGTATCAATATAGCGATAAGGTTTATCTTTGGCATTTAAACGTGTCAGTAACTGAAGCAAAAGCACATGCTTCATGACATCGGCAAAGTTGCCTGCATGGAAATGGTGACGGTAATTCATGTTTCTTTAATTCCTGAAATCAACCGGTATTTTAGCATGAAAAAAAGTTTCATTCAGAGGCTTATCTTGCTCTAAAATAGTTCCCCCGCTTTTTTATCCTTGTTCGAGTTTTGCCTATGCAAACACATTCTCTACCACCATCCTGGAATCTGGCACAGATATTCAATGATCTGGATCAATCCGGTTATGCCCTGATTGATGATGCCTATCCACAGGATTATGTACAAGCTTTGGTAGCAGAATGTACCGCACATTTGAATGAGTTTCGTAACGCAGCCATTCAAAACGGTGTGGTCAGCCAGATTCGCAGTGATCATATCTTATGGCTGGATTCAAGCCTGCCGGTTGCCGAGCAGCATACCCAAACCTTAATGGCGCTGGCCGAGCAATTAAATCGTGCCTTTTTTCTGGGCATTAAGGAAGTCGAAGCCCATTTTGCCTGTTATAACGCCGGCGAATTTTATGCCCTGCACCGCGATAATCCGCAAGGTAAAAATGGCCGGATGATTTCCTGCGTCTTTTATCTGCATGAACAGTGGCAGGCCGATTGGGGCGGTGAATTACGCTTGCAGGACAAACAGGGCGAATGGCAGATCATTGCGCCACAGCCCAACCGGATGGCCTTATTCCAAAGTGATTTGCTGCATGAAGTGCTGCTCTCCAAACAGCAGCGCCTTTCGATTACTGCCTGGCTGCGTAGTGATCCACAGTTGTGGTGATCCTTTAAATCCTGGCAAGTGGCCTCATATAAACCGTATTGTGAACTGAGGATTGTGCCGATGCGTGATACCACCCAACCGATTATTCAGCGTATCGGTGAAACTGACCAGCTCTATTTACAGGGCAACACCCCGGAACTGGCGCTGGAACGTGCTTCATTACGCCTAGAACTGGTGATGCTGAGTCAGGTCCGTCAGGAACAGACCTATTTCCTGCAAGAAGCGATTGTGCTGCTGGAGCAAGGCCGGGTTGAATTTGAGGAAATGCCGCTGTCCTTATATTTAAATCTGTCCTTAACCCTGGCCAAGGCCTATATGCTGTATTTTGAAATCAGTCAGGAAACCCGCTTTGCCTTAATTACCCAGCAGATTCTAAAACCGCTGACCAATTATAATCATGGCGATATTTACCTGTTCCTGGCCTATGCCAGCGCAGCGAAAAAAGAAAATGCACTGACTCAGCATTGGCTGACCAAATACCGTAAAACAGCCGAGTTTGATGCCGATGTACTACGTGAACATACTGCCTTTGAACACTGTCATGGTCAAAGCTGGTTTGTGCAGCTGATTCAGCCGCGTTTACACTAAAGCTCAGCACGAAAAAAATATTTAACAACAAAAATGCCTCATTGATTGAGGCATTTTTTATGGACTACAGAAACGCTTGAATCTTCAGGCAGGATTAAGCGGTTTGGGCTTTATAGGCATCCATATGTAATTGTTGATTCAATTCATCGACCCAGATCGCCCAGTCATCATCCTGGACCAGATGACTGATTAATAAAGCACGCTGGGATTTATTCCAGAACGGCGCATCATGCAAAGAAATATGGGAAGGCAGTTGATGGGTACGTACATAAAGTTCAATGGCCGCCGGACTATTGGCTAAACCAAGTTGAGAAAATAATAGAGCTAAGGATGGTGTGTTGTGATTGAGCATCTCGCCCTCCTTATATATCAGATAAATTGTAGTTATTTATCCATCTAACTTATAAGATAAAGCAAAAAAAACCTAGTCTTTGCGACCAGGTTTGTTGTTTCAATTTGTGATTAAAGTTCGCAAGAGCCGGAAAGCTTATGTTCGGTATGTAATTGCTCGTTTAAGACATCAATCACGATGGCCCATTCATCATCACTTTTCCAGTGACTGATAATGAAATCGTGCTGGGCCTTGCTCCAGAATGCGGCTTTATGTAGGGGAATATCGGAAGTTAATTGATGGCTTTCAATAAATTGATCAATGGCTTCTGAACTGGACTCTAGACCCAGCTGCTCAAATAACAGTTCTAATGTGGGTTGCTGATCAAACATGGCGCCCTCCTCAGCATTTTTTTACTGTATTGTAGCTTTACGTTATAAGAATTCTGCACAAAAGCACAGCCTTGTGACTGCGCTTGTTGTATTTTTTTGTACCAAAGCATGTAAGGCGGATGAGCCTGATTGAACTGGCTCCGGCTTATTGCGCCAGCTTGTCGCTTTCAACGTGTAGTAACTGGTTTAATTTGTCGATAATCACAATCCACTCATCATCCTGATGCCAGTGTTCGCGTAAAAAGGCGCTTTGTCCCTCACTCCAGAATCCAGCATCGGGCAAGGTCACTTCTGCCGGCAATTGATGGGCACGCACAAATTGCTCAATAGATGCTTCGTCTGCGGCTAAACCCAGTTGTTCAAATAATAATTCTAAGGTCGGCTGTTGTTCGAGTACCATGGAATGACTCCGTATTTTTCTAGGCGAAGTCCATAAACTAGCAAATCCGGAACAGCATTAGGGCTACAAGCCGATGTATTCTTGTTATGTTTTGTGAGGTTTGTCATGGCGCTGATCAATACAACAATCCATACAGCTGCATAAAAAAAGCACCCCAAATGGAGTGCTTTTTCTAACTTAGTTCAACACTAAATTATTTCACCATGTCAGCAATTGCTGCACGTTCTTCTTCAAGCTCGTTTAGCGTGAAGTTGATACGCTCACGGCTGAATTCGTCGATTTCAAGACCTTGAACGATCTTGTATTCGCCATTTTCGCAAGTTACAGGGAAACCGAACATTACGCCTTCAGGGATACCGTAAGAACCATCAGAAGGAATACCCATGGTTACCCATTCGCCGTTTGTGCCAAGCGCCCAGTCACGCATATGGTCGATTGCAGCGTTTGCAGCAGAAGCAGCAGAAGACAGACCACGCGCTTCGATGATTGCAGCACCACGTTTACCAACAGTTGGAAGGAATACGTCTTTGTTCCATTCAGCATCGTTGATTTTGTCTTTCAAGCTTTCGCCGTTTACGTTCGCAAAACGGTAGTCAGCATACATTGTTGGAGAGTGGTTACCCCAAACTGTCATGTTTTTGATGTCAGAAACTGCAACACCAGCTTTTTGAGCAAGTTGAGTCAACGCACGGTTGTGGTCAAGACGTAACATTGCTGTGAAGTTCTTCGCTGGAAGATCTGGAGCAGATTTCATTGCGATGTAAGCATTCGTGTTCGCAGGGTTACCTACAACAAGAACTTTAACGTCACGGCTCGCAACTTCGTTCAGCGCTTGACCTTGACCGATGAAGATTTCACCGTTGACTTTAAGAAGGTCAGCACGTTCCATACCTGGACCACGTGGACGTGAACCAACTAAAAGTGCATAGTCAGCATCTTTGAATGCAACTTTAGGATCATCAGTACCGATCATGCCAGCCAATAATGGGAAAGCACAGTCGTCAAGTTCCATCATTACGCCTTTCAGCGCTTGTTGAGCTTTCTCAACAGGAATTTCTAATAATTGAAGAATAACTGGTTGGTCTTTACCCAACATTTCACCGCTAGCGATACGGAATAATAGGCTGTAACCAATTTGACCAGCAGCGCCAGTAACGGCAACGCGAACAGGTTGCTTCATGTAATTATCTCCAGTTGAGAGGATAGTTAATGCGATTAAATAGCTGTTCTATCTAATCTTAATAATCATAAACGGCAAAGATTGTACTCCAATCCTTTGTCAGATGCATGTAAAAGGCTATGGATTTCAACAAAAGTCTGATAGGAAATATAAATAAAATGCCGAAAAACGTCGGGTTTTAGTATGAACCTTTAATAATAAAGGCCGATGGACACTGGGTTTCCACGCTACTGCTGCACTGTTTATAGCGCCCATTCGGGCTATAGCAGATTTTCAATTCGGTTAAATAACTTTTGGCCTGATGCGAGGTGCACTGAAAATGAATGCTCTTGGAATGCATGCCCGGATTCAGGCGAATAAACAGCCGGTTCAGTTCATTCTGCTGCACCACGGTAGTTTCCTGACCGGTCAGCACCGCCGGGACTTTCAGCCGGTCGGCATAGTTAATAATGGTACGAAAATACTGGCTGGCATTCATCGGTACGCAGCCACCAATACCCTGCCACAATTGCACCCGGGCATGTTCATCGGGCATGACCCGTGCCACCACTTTGGCCTGAATGGGAGACAGTTTGGCTGAAGAGCTGGTTTCGCAGTCACGACGGGAGGTTTCCGGATACAGCCCGGTAATATTCAGCGAGTAGCCTTGCAGGCATTTCCGCTGCTTGGCGCGGTTGCTGTCAAACATGCACACGGCGGGTGTCATTTGTACATCCATGACATAGCCCTGCACCGTGGCAGCACATGCAGCACTACTGAGCAATACCCCCGTCCCACCCGAAATCAGGATGAGGATTCCCGCTGGCTGCCCCCCGGCTGTCAATTTCTTCATTCTCAAACTTAGCACCTTCTCGTGTCGTTTTGAGTCCCATCCTCCAGCATCCATGCAGGAGACACCCCATCTTGTTTACTGCGTATTGCGCATTGGAATCTGCTGCATACGTTTACTGATTGATTGCGCGCCCTGACCCAGCAATAATCCATAGTGCGTGGCATTGGTCATAACGTGTTTAACGTAATCGCGTGTTTCCAGCAACGGAATGGATTCGGTATATTGATCCGCTGCCATGTTTTGAAATTCAGGCTGCCAGCGACGGGCACGGTTTGGCCCGGCATTATAGCCCGCAGTTGCTAAAACCGAGTTATTACTAAGCTGACCCTGGATGGTCGACAGATAAAACGTGCCATAACGAATATTGGTATTCATATCGGTGAGTGCCGCCGGATTATAGGTTTCTCCCATTTGACGGGCAATTAAACGCGCGGTATCCGGCATAATCTGCATTAAACCACCCGCCCCGACATGCGAACGCGCCGTAGTCACAAAACGGCTTTCCTGACGCATCAAGCCATAGGCCCAGGCCGGATCAATCCCGGCATTCTGGCTGTGGCTGACCACATAATTCTTGTACGGCATGGCATAACGGTACTGATAATTATGCTGCTTGGTGGTGCGGTCTGCCGCATAAATGGCCCGGTCATACCAACCCATATCGGTGGCGCGTTTGGCTGCAGCCAATAACAGACCATCATCATGTTTTAAATAGGCCTGACGCACAGCCCAGTTCCATTCACGGTTAATATAACTGGCCGGTGCATTAATCTGGCGCAAGGCAAAGGCGCGTCTAAAGTGAATATCCTGATTTAAACGCTGCATATCCTGCGAACTTGGCTCACGGCTCACAGGAATCGAAGAATAGCTGTATCCGAGCTGATCTTTGGCCAGCAAATTGTGGTAATCATCACCCTGAGCCAAACGTTTATAAATCGCGTCAGCACTGCGTTTTGAAGTGGCATCGCCACGCTGCTCAGAGGCACGCGCCAGCCAGTACTGCCAGCGGTCTTCCTGCTTTTGCGACACGCTCATGGCATCAATCGCGCGAATTACACTTTCCCAGGCACCAAAACGAATCGCCTGACGGGCATAAATTTCCGCTTCTTCCGGGCTAAATGGCAGTCCATAGCTGGCATCCAGCGCATTCAGTACTTCACGGTTAAAATTGTTCTTCATGACGGTGGTGCCGCCAATATAGCCCACAGCACGATACAAGGCGCGCTGCACCGACTGCGGGGTACCTTCTGCAGCACGTTTCACCGCAGATAGAGCCGAGTTCAGGTCGGTATCGGCCAGGCGGCCCAAGGCATAAATCAGATAAGCCTGATCTTCAGCACTGGCTTTTGGTGCAGACCATAAATAGTTAAGCGGATTGGCCTGAATGCTATTCAGCTGCGGCAGACTCAGGTTTAAACCTAGTCCCTGTGCAGTGGCAAGCGCCTGTCCGGATTGGCCGGCACGCAGCTGCACCCACAAACGCTGCTGTTTATCTTCCTGGGTCATCAGTGGGCTGGATAACATCATCCGGCCCAGACCGGTACAGGATTCCGGCTGCGAATTGGTGGTTAGCCAGACATCTTTAAATTCGGCAAAAACCAGCGGATCACCTGACTGGGCACGCACCTGCGCCACGGCACAGCTTTCGGCACGGTCGGCATTGGTCACATAGGGCAGCACTGATACAGCATTGCTAAAATCGGCCTGTTTGACTTTTTCTTCGACATAGTCAGCGGCCAGTTTTTCTGCCATGGCCGACTGTGGATAACGCTGGGCAAACTGCACAATCGAGGCGGGTGACTGAGTGGCCAGATTGGTATTTAAAATCCAGTATTCCGGATAATAGCCGAGCACATCATTTTGCATGGCACTTTGATATTGCTGCAATAAAGAGAGGTTACTGGCATTGGCTGCCCGCAGCGCATCATTAAACTGCTCTTCGGCTGCGTACAAGGTTGGGAAAATGCTCAGTGATGCCAAACCTAACACAAGCTTTTTGCAAAAAATTCTTTTCTTTTCAGTCCATGTGCGCATGTGCCTATTTTCAGTCATTACTTCGCCCCTCCTCTCTTACCGCAATATACTAAAACAGTTTCATTATTCTCAAACACCTCAATTGTTGTGTTATGTAACCTCATGATTAAACAATATTAATTTTCGAACAATTTTAATTGATAAATCAATCTTCTGCTTCCCTCATTTAGGGCTATAAGTTTATACCCAGTTCCTGTTAAAATACGCGTTTTTCTATCACCTCTGCCGTTCAAACATTTCAGAACGGACGATCTCGATTTTATCCTTCAGGAGCCTACATGACGGTTCAAACCTTCATTCCAAATGGTGCCAAAGCTGCCTCAGAAAACACTGTTACCCAGCCACAGCACACCCCAGCCGACGGTTCAGTGAAAAAGCTGTACATCGAAACGCAAGGGTGTCAGATGAATGAGTATGACAGTCATCGTATGGCAGACCTTTTAGGCGATTCTCACGGCTATGTGCTGACCAGCAATCCGGCCGATGCCGATATCCTGCTGATGAACACCTGTTCCATCCGCGAAAAGGCACAGGAAAAAGTGTTCTCGGAACTGGGCCGCTGGCGCAAACTGAAAGAAAAAAATCCGGATCTGGTGATTGGCGTGGGTGGCTGTGTTGCTTCTCAGGAAGGTGACAATATTCAAAAACGTGCGCCGTATGTCGACATGGTGTTTGGCCCACAAACCTTGCACCGTTTGCCACAAATGCTGGATCAGCATAATGATCAGGTTGAAAAACCGAAAAAAGAAAAAATCAAGCTGGTGGATATTTCCTTCCCGGACATTGAAAAATTCGACTTCCTGCCAGAACCGCGCGTCGAAGGTTTTAAAGCCTTTGTGTCGATTATGGAAGGCTGTTCCAAATACTGTTCTTTCTGCGTGGTGCCCTATACCCGTGGTGAAGAAGTTTCACGTCCACTCGATGACGTACTGGCGGAAATTGCCGGTTTAGCAGAAAAAGGTGTGCGTGAGATTTCACTGCTCGGTCAGAACGTGAATGGTTACCGCGGTGAAACTTTTGACGGCAACATCTGTACCTTTGCTGACCTGTTGCGTTTGGTCGCCGAAATTCCGGGGATTGGCCGTTTACGTTATACCACTTCGCATCCGCTAGAATTTAATGATGACCTGATTCAATGCTACCGCGACTTGCCACAAATGGTGTCGCATTTGCACTTGCCGGTACAAAGTGGCTCCAATGATGTATTACAGGCCATGAAACGTAACCACACCATTGATGTTTACATCGAAAAAATTGCCAAGTTACGTAAAGTACGTCCGGACATGCATTTGTCTTCCGACTTTATTATTGGCTTCCCGGGCGAAACCGACGAGAACTTTGAAGAAACCTATCAGTTTATTCAGGATATGGACTTCGACCATTCGTACAGCTTTGTCTATTCAAAACGTCCGGGCACGCCGGCGTCTGAACTGCCGGACAACACCCCGGAAGATGTCAAAAAAGAACGTCTGGCCAAAGTGCAGCAATGGATTAAACAGTCCAGTATTGACAAAACTGATGCCATGCTCGGCACCGTGCAACGTGTGTTAATTGAGAGCGTGTCGAACAAAGATCCGAATGTACTGGTCGGCACGGCGGACAATACACGTTTGGTAACATTTATTGGTGATCCGGCTTGGGTCGGACGCTTTGCGGAGATTGAGATTACCGAGATTAAAACTTTAAATTTAGTTTATGGTGAACTCTTGAATCTTGAACCAGACGTGGCGTAATGTAAGGGAACAATACGACTACTTCTGAATAAGGAATTCTCTTGACTGCAGCAATTCGACGTACAGTAAATTTTCCTGGCATTTCAATGGAACGTCTCAAAAGCATGCTCGGTGCTTATAACGGCCACTTGAAACAGATTGGACAGCGTCTAGATGTGCAAATTTCTCATCGAGGTGATGCCTTTTTTATTGATGGTGAAATAGATGCAGTTGAGAGAGCCGAGCTCTTGCTTCAGCGTTTATATGAAGAATCGGAAAATTCCAGCCAGATTAGTGCCGACACCTTACACATGATGATTCAGGGCAGCCAGACTGACCGTGAATTGCAGATTGATGAAGAGCAGGAACATACCGGTTTAGATGCGGTCTGGTTACAGACCCGCAAAGGCCGGATTAACCCGCGCGGTGCCAACCAGAAACGTTATGTGCAGCGTATTTTACAAAGCGATATTTCGTTCGGGATTGGCCCAGCAGGAACCGGTAAAACCTACCTGGCGGTAGCTGCAGCCGTCGATATGCTGGAGCGTAATGAAATCCAGCGGATTTTACTGGTTCGCCCTGCGGTTGAAGCCGGTGAAAAACTCGGTTTCCTGCCGGGTGATTTAACCCAGAAAATTGACCCGTATTTGCGCCCGCTGTATGACGCGTTATATGAAATGCTCGGCTTTGAAAAAGTCGCCAAGCTGATTGAACGTCAGGTGATTGAAGTCGCGCCGCTGGCCTATATGCGTGGTCGTACCCTGAACCATTCTTTTGTGATTCTGGATGAAGCGCAGAACACCACACCAGAACAGATGAAAATGTTCCTGACCCGTTTGGGCTTTGGCTCACGTGCCGTAATTACCGGTGACGTGACTCAGGTCGATTTACCGCGTGGTCAGCAGTCTGGTCTGGCGCATGCCCTGCGCGTGCTGGAGCACGTCAAGGAAATTCATATTACCCGTTTCCATTCACGTGATGTGGTGCGTCATCAACTGGTGCAGAAAATTGTTGAAGCCTACGAAGGCTGGGACAGTGAGCAACAACGTCTGAGTGCAGAAGCCCGTGCCGAACGCAAAGCCCGTCAGGAAGCGCTGATTGCAGAAAACGATGCCAAGGCCGATGCGCAGGACTAAACTGATCTAAGGATATATTTTGAAACTGAGTCTTTCTCTACAACAGGATGTTCAAGCCCCTGAACTGGTCTTGAAACGTGGCTATATCAAAAAAGTTGTAGAAACCACCTTGCGACATATTGGCACCCAAAGTGACTGTGAAATCGGGATCGCCTGTGTCGACAATGAAGAAAGCCATAAACTGAATCTGGAATATCGCCAGAAAGACAAACCGACCAACGTGCTGTCTTTCCCAAGTGAACTGCCCGATGAAATGGCCGAATTTCTTGATGCCTTCCCCATTGGGGATTTAGTGATCTGTATTCCGGTGGTGCTACGCGAAGCGAATGAGCAAGGCAAAGCACCGCTAACCCATTTCACCCATATGCTAGTGCATGGCACCTTGCATTTGATGGGTTATGACCATGAAACTTCAGATGAAGATGCTGAAGAAATGGAAGGCATTGAAATTGAAATTCTGGATAAGCTCGGTTTTGAAAACCCGTATCTAGAACGCGATTAAAGTTAAACAATGAAGAAGCGGGCTTAGGCTCGCTTTTTTTATAGGGTTTATTTTATGATGAGATGAATAAAAATAGATAAGCCACAATCATGAAATACGTTGTTATTTTTAAAGCGAAAATTAAAAAACTTGATCCTTCTGTATTTTGCCACAGCACAGCAGTTATGTCAGAAAGCCTTAAGCCAATTCCGCTGCATTCATTTTAAAACATTAACAGAAGGTTTATCTGAAATCGCCCTATCCTATTGGCATGATCTTTCAGATATACACGCTTGGCATTTAGATGCGGAACACCAAGTCGCACAACAACTCGGACATAACACTTGGTATAAAAATTTCAGTGTTGAAATTTGTGAAGTATTACGTCACTACAAACGCTAGCGCACCTCAAACTCCGCCTCAGCCGGGTCAAAACGCCAGGTCCGGATAATGCGTAGCTCGGAAATATCTTTCATCTTGGCATCAAAGGCACCAAAAGGAGCAGCTTTACGCACAGAAGCCTTGGCAGCTTCATCCAGCATGGCATGTCCCGAGCTTTCAATTAAACGAATCGCGCGAATCCCGCCGTTGGCATTTAAAATCACCATTAAACGTACTTCACCGGCCAGCTGTTGCTGCTTGGCCGCTTCCGGATAATAACGATTACCATAAAATTCGACTTTCTGACGGAATTTTTCCAGATAACCGGCCGCGACATCCTGCTTGGCCTGAACTCCATCTACGGTTTTAATTTTCTGCTGACGGCTAAAATTTTGCTGACGCTGTAAATACTGCGCTTCCAGACTGGCCACCATCGCCGCTTTGGCCTGAAACTGGCTGTTTAATTCTTCCAGCGCTTTTTTACGCTGGTTTTCCGCCGCCTGCTTTTGCCAGCTTAAGGTAGTCATTAGCACTTTTTCTTCAAAGCTCAGTTCACGCTGCTGCTGCAAACGCTCCAGACTTTCCAGCTGCTGATCACCGGCACTCTGTTCAATCATTGGTGCGGGCATATCGCTGGACATGCGGTGCGCTTCCCGGAAGGTGCCAGAACCCTGCTGGTCGGCCTGTGCTAAAAAGTCGGCATCCTTAATTTCGGTGGCACTTGGTCTTAAGCTGACTGCAATTTCCTTGACCGCGGCATCGCTTTGCTGTGGCATGACAAATTGCACCGTTAACACAGCCAGATGCGAAAGTGCTGCCAGCGTCAGTACGGTGCCAAATAGTGGATCTTTCCACCACTGCTGCGTCAAAGGTGCAAAATGAAATTTCTTTAACATCACATTAATCCGACAAAATCGCGGATTCCCCAAATCGTATAAAACGAGATAAAATAAGACTGGTTTTTACTTTTAAAAAAAAAGCGAGACACTCGTCAACATGTCGTGTCACGATAAATAAAATCTTGAAAATGGTGCAGTTTATTTTGCTAAACTGCAAGCTTCAATTGGCGTATTTTTAATACAATTCGACAAGATCTCTGCAAAGTTAATAAAGATTAACCCATTGGAATGCCCTGTATGTCCCCTCTTATTTCTCTCATTTCAAAACGTTTACGTCAGATGTATCAGAAGGCGGAAGGATTTATTGAAGATGAACGCGAATTTCCAATGTCTCAGGTTTTTCTGAATGCGACTTTTCAGCGCTTTGTCACCGACAATGTCAAAATGCTGAAAGACTTACATGCCGATTTACATGACGAGTGGCTGCGTCTGTACGCGACCCTGGATTATAACGGGCTGTATATTACCTTGTCGGTAGATTTGAAACTGGTGCAGATGGAACTGAATAAAAATGTCCAGCTGATTGTATTTGAACAGATTAGTGATACCCAGGTGATTGAAGCCAAATATCCAAGTATCCTGCATAAGCTGGGTGTTCGGTTTGCGCTGTTCTTCTATCAGAAAGTGCTGAACAAAGATCCACTCGGCATGATTCTGGAAAAACTGAATGTAATTAAAGTTAAAGATGATCTATTACATTTAGACCTGAACCGCTGGCTGGGTAAGAACCGCTCGATCATTGACACTCTGGGCAAAGTGCATGTCAATCATGCGGTGTTGCGTGAAGCCGAACTGGTGGTCATGGGCAATGTCAACCTAACCGCCCTATTTCGAAAAATTGCTGAAGATCGCGATCGTGAAGAAGCCGAAGAAGCACAAACGGCCACAGAAGTGACGCCCATCAAACAGAAAAAGAGCTAAAAGCTCAGGGAAAGAGATTGCAGATACCTATCAGGATTGCTACACAAGCTTTACATAAAGTGCATATTTGCAAATTTTCTCTTCATCATTCAAGCGCATAATAGAACAAAGCACAATGTGCGCTTATTTACAGCATAGGAAACAATTTACTTATGGCTAAACACGTATTGAAAACGATGGGCATGGCAGCGGGAGTTTCGACTGCACTGTTATTTGCAGGGTTCTCAAGCCAGACTTTTGCCATGAGTCCATTCCAGGCCAGTTATCAGTTCAGCTATAACGGCAAAAACCTTGGCTCTGCGACCCGAACCTTAAGCAAATCCGGCAATCAGTGGAACTATGTTTTTGCCGCCAAAGCCGGCGGGATTGCTTCGGCCACGGAAACCAGCCGCTTCACCTTTGAAAATGGCAAAATTGGTTCTTCCAGCTTTAGCCGCAGCAGCAAAATCCTGATTCATAACAACACCATGAGTATTCACTTTAATCCGGCTGCGAAAAAAATTAATACCAAAAAAGACAAAGAGTCGCGTTCATTTGCCTGGAAAGCCGGTGTACTCGATGAGCTAAATGCCGAATTGCAGATTCGTGAAGACTTAAAAAATGGTTCGCTCAAATCGACCTATTACCTGGCCGATGCCAAGGAGGTCGAAGCACGTAAATTTGTACGCCAAGGCAGTGAAAGCGTAAAAACCAATTATGGCACCTTTGACACCATTAAAGTGGCGATTAAGCATGACAAGCCGGGCCGTGAAACCATTTTCTGGTTAGCGCCAAAACTGGACTACTTACCGGTGAAAGTGACCCATCTGGACAAGAAGAACTCTTATGGCCTGCTGTTAACCGGCTATAAAGGCCCAACAAGTTAATCATTTTCTCGATTTTTGCTTGCATTTTTTCAGGTGCTTTTTAAAATACGCTTTTGCTTTAAAAAGCACCTGCTGTTGAGGATTCTCCCGTGCACGCACTAGAACAGAAAATCTTAGCTGAAGGTATCGTTCTGTCTGAAGAAGTTCTGAAAGTCGATTCTTTCCTAAACCATCAAATTGATCCGGTCATGATGCAGCAAATTGGTCAAGAATTTGCGCGTTTGTTTAAAGATGCCGGCATCACCAAAATTATTACCATTGAAGCGTCAGGTATTGCACCGGCAGTCATGGCAGGTTTAGAGCTGGGCGTTCCCGTGATTTTTGCACGTAAATATCAGTCTTTAACCCTAAAAGATGACCTGTATCGCTCTAAAGTGTTTTCATTCACTAAACAGGTCGAAAGCACCATTGCGATTTCAAACAAGCACATCAGCTCAAGCGACAAAGTACTGGTGATTGATGACTTCCTGGCCAATGGTCAGGCGGCTTTAGGTCTGGCTGACCTGATTCATCAGGCCCAAGCGGAAGTGGTCGGTATTGGTATTGTGATTGAAAAATCCTTCCAGCCAGGTCGTGACCTGCTCCTGGAAAAAGGCTACCGGGTTGAATCTCTGGCGCGTGTCAAGTCACTGGCCAATGGTACGGTTGAATTTGTTCGCGACTAAGACTTCGCCTGCAATTTATATCTAAAAGAGCACTCAGGTGCTCTTTTTTTATGGCGATGTGATTTACAAAATTCTCTACCACGCTCCAGACCGAATGGCTTAGCATAAGCCTAACGGCAAATTCTGAGCGTTTTGACCAAGGTCAGCTAACGCCTTTTGTCCTAAGCTATTGGCTCTTTGGATTGACCCAGCATTTTTAGAAGGCACTCTACACTCATGACACAAGACAATCCGTTGATGGAACACAGTATCGTCTGTCCGAAATGTGGCTCAAATCAGGTTGAAAAGCGCAACCATGAACAAAACTTACAAAAAATTGGCGGAGTATTGCTCGGGTCGGCCGGAACAGCAGCCGGAACTGTCGGCGGGGCCGCCTCCGGTGCCTCTTTAGGCGCTGCCATAGGCACCGTGGCCGGACCGTTAGGGGTGATTATGGGCGGCACCATTGGTACCTTTGTGGGTGCAATTAGTGTCGGCATTACCGGCGGTTTTCTGGGTCATCGCTTTGGTAAAAAAGCCGGGGTCATTGTGGACCAGAATATCTTCCTGGATTTTCAGTGCCTCAACTGCAAACACCGCTTTAAAGAAAAACTCTAACACCTTTGAGGTGAGGTCGATGGAGGGTGCGAGCTCACCAACGGAGCACCGCATACATTACTTCTGTGTCGGGGCGCCTTGTTCAGTCGCCGCTGGCTCTTTTGAGCTGGCCTGATCTTTGGCTTTGGTTTGTGCTTTTTCTTCAGGATAATCCGGATGATGCACCACGCTTGCTACTGCATTGGACAGCACCAGACTTAGACTCAGTACACTGAATCCCATAACGAACCACATTTTCATCTCGTATTCCTCAGTAGTTTGGATTTTTCTCAGTGTGCATGACGGCAAGGTGCTCTTTTCCTCCACAGGAAAGCACCCAACCGATCATGAATAGGGAGAGAACCGTCACAGCATAGGCTGTGTATAGAAAGACTATTAGATAGACGCCGAATTGGGGTGGTCGAAAATCACCAGAAGCAGTCATTTTCACATGAAATTCATTTAAATTAACAATCAAAAAACCAGCATCAACAGCAGAAAGCCATTAACGGATCTGAGCGCTATTTTGGCCTTGCTGCTGCTATTTTTTTTAAAGCTATTTTTTAAGCGCTGTGCAGTTTTTTCACCACGTCTGCTAAACGTAATCCTTGCGCTTCACAAAGTTTCTTTTCATCCTGACTTAAGCTCTGGTCATGACGCGGGCCGCTGACATGCGATGCACCATACGGTGTACCGCCGGTTTTGGTATTGGATAAAGCCGGATGAGCATTGCTGAGTCCCATAATCATCATGCCATGATGGAATAACGGCGGTAGCATGGTCAGCAAGGTACTTTCCTGGCCACCGTGCTGTGAACCGGAAGAAGTAAATACACAGGCCGGTTTATCATGCAAAGCGCCGCTTAGCCACAGACTGGTGGTCTGATCCCAGAAGAATTTCATTTCCGAGGCCATATTGCCAAAACGGGTCGGCGAACCAAGCGCAAGACCAGCGCAGTTGGCCAGGTCATCTAGGCTACAGTAAATATCGCCTTCGGCCGGAATACTCGGCTCGGCAGTTTTGACCACCGGGGCAATATTCGGTACTGTACGTATTTTTACCGCTACGCCTGCTGCTTCTACCCCGTTGGCAATCAGATGGGCCATTTCACGGGTGCTGCCATACTTGCTGTAATACAGAACTAAAACATAGGGTTGCATAATGTTATCTGTAGAGTAAAAAAGAAAACTATACGGTATTTTGCTGTATTTTTGGTTAAGCTGGCACAGGAAAACACAGAAAGATCACTAAAAAATCGAGACTTTAGCCGCATGATTGTTGAGTATTTAAAAAAGCTGCCCTTTTATGACCACCAGTGGTTTCAATTCGTGCTGTTTGTATTACGCCGTTTTGAAGCAGACCGCTGTCGTGAACAGGCCGGCTCGCTCACCTATACCACACTGTTTGCGGTGGTGCCAATGCTGACGGTTTTTCTGGTCATCATCTCCTCGATTAAAGCTTTAGAACCGGCGCGTCAGCAGTTACAGCAGCTGATTTACAGCAACTTTCTGCCCAAAACCACCATCGCCTTTGATAAGGCCCTGAATGCCTTTACCGATAAATCCAGCAATCTCACCATTATCGGGATTCTGTTCCTGTTCATTACCACTGTACTGATGCTGACCAGTATCGAAACTGCCTTTAACCGGATTTGGCGAGTGAAAGAAACCCGCGGCGGGATTATGGGTTTTATGCGCTACTGGACCATTATTTCGCTGGGGCCGATTTTACTTGGCAGCGCCTTTGTGCTGTCATCTACCGTTGCCTCGATGAATGTGCTGAGCAATAACTTTGCCGGTTATGAGGTCAACGGCGCTTTTATTCTGTGGATTATTTCCTTCTCCCTGACCATTGTCGGCTTTTTTATTCTGTACTGGACCATTCCCAACCGCAATGTACCAATTAAAGCCGCGCTGATTGCCGGCGTCTTTAGTGCGGTGGTATTTGAGGCATTAAAAAACCTGTTCGGCTTTATCATGTCGAATTTCACCAGTTATGAAATTGTCTATGGCGCCTTTGCTGCCGTGCCAATTTTCCTGCTGTGGATTTTTCTGTCGTGGAATATTATTTTGCTGGGCGTAGAAATTAGCTTTGCCCTCACCGCTTTTAATTCCGGCAAAGACCAGAAACGCCATCCGATGATTATGCTGCTGGACCTGCTGGAGCTGTTTTATCAAAAGCAGAAAAAAGGCGAAAGCGTGACCGAGCAGGAAGCACTGGAAGTATTGGGCCGCGATGAAATTGGCCGCTTACCAAATTATATCTGGATGCTGGAGCAGCAAAACCTGATTAAACGCACCGATAACGATGAACTGGTGCTGGTACGGAATTTATCGCAGGTCAATTTCTGGAGTTTTTATACCCAGCTGCCTTATCCGCTGCCGCAGCGCAAAGATGTCGGCAATATTCATCCGGATGATGAATGGATGCAGAAACTCGGACCGGCACTGATTGAAGCTGATGACTATTTGGCAGCCAAGCTGTCGATTCCATTGTCGAAAATTTTTGAAGAAAAATAGAGGTAGCACCTGCTGATCTTTAAGGCCGGGAAATAAGCGCCAGCTAAGCGGAAATTTCGCTGGTGCTTTTCCAGCAGATCAGCGCACCCAGACTGACCAGACTACAGCCGAGCCAGAACACCCAGCCAGGCTGTAGCTGCAACAGCCACATCGAGATCAATGAAGACAGCACCGGAATAAAATAGGTGGCCAGAATTAGCAGCTGAATACGGCCAAACTGAATACTCTGGTTCCAGTTATGATAGGCCATCCCAATCAGGGCACCGGCCAGCACAATCCATCCCCATAGCGAAAGGCTTGGCCATTGCCATGGCTCATCCAGTCCTACATGCAGCGCCCACAGCAAACCCGCAGTCACCACAAAAAACAGTGACACTGCATTGCTGCCTTGGGCATAGGCTCGGGTCAGCGCCCCGTAGCAGGGCCATAACAAGGCCGCTAAAAATGCCAGACTATAAGCCAACGGATTTTCCGTCAGTACGCTCCAGAGCTGGGCCAAGTTCCAGATCTCCGGATTGACCACCAGCATCAAGCCCAGTACGGCCAGCACAAAGCCTGGAATTACCGCCCAGTGATAACGTAGCTGTTTGGCTAGAATCGCCAGCACAATACTCAGCGGCGGCCATAGATAATTGATCATGGCAATCATCAGCACCTGTTCGCGCTGTGTCGATAAGGCAATCGACAGCAGGAACAGAATTTCATAGCTAACAAATAGCGCCCCACCACCCCAGAGATAGATTTTCGGCATCTGGCTAAGTTTAGGCCAGCCTTGATGTAACAGAATCACCAGCGCACTGACACTATAAATCAGTGCAAGTGCCAGCACCGGACTGAGCTGTTCACTGATCAGCTTGACCACACCCACCAGACTGGCCCAGATCAGCAGCGAGCTCAAGCCCAGCGCAGTAAAACGTTGTGATTGGCCCAGCATCAGGCCACGCGCCGCTTGAACCAGCCCTGTGCGCTGACCATGACCACGCCCAGCATCACCAGGATAGCCCCCATAATAAAGCTGTGTTCCAGTTGCTCACCCAGCAGCCACACGCCGAACAGCACCCCAAATAATGGGGTTAAAAAAGAAAATACCCCCAAGCGTGAGGCCAGATAGTTTTTCAGTAACCAGAACCAGATTAAATAACTGGCAAAAGAAATCAGAATGGCGTGAAACAACAGACTGCCAATCGCGACCGGACTCCAGTGCACCACCGCCTGTCCGGACCAGTAGGCCAAAGGGAATAGCACGATAAAACCGCCCAGCAGCTGATAGAACAAGGTTTGGGTGGCTGGTGCTTCGGCCAGCGGGGTTAAGCGCACCGCTATGGTAGTGGCCGCCCATAAAATACCGGCACATAAAGCCAGAAAGTCGCCATAGAGCATGGAACTGGTTGCGGCACTGAGCTGACTGTCACGCCCCAAAAAAGTCACTACAATGCCCAGAAAAGCCAGCAGAATACCGCTCCATTGCAGCAGGGAAAGCCGTTCACTGGGCAGCTTCCAGTGCAGGCCTAAAGCTACAAAAATTGGCGCGGTATACAGCAGCACCACGGTATGGGAGGCCGAGGTAAAGCGGATGGCTTCAGCCAGCATAAAAAATTCGGCGGCAAATAGCAGCCCGACCAGCAAGCCCGGATACAAATACGTCGGTGTCCATAAATGCACACCTTGAGCCAGCCGAATTAACGGCCAGACCAGCAGCGCAGAAATCCCGGAACGCAGCGCCATTTGCATTAGCGGTGAAATATCAGGCGCGGCAATTTTCAGCACCACCTGCTGCAGTCCCCAGAAAATACACAGCACAAACATTATGCTGGCTGCTCTGGCATCCAGTGCCTGTCGTTGTTTCACCAAAATTCCTTGAAAATTCTCGTTTTTCCCTAGCCTACCTTAATTGAATTGGCAGGCATTTAAAATATGTGCTGCACGCTTTTCCTGCAATTTGCACATAAACAGCTGCCATAAAAAAACGACCCGTGATGGGTCGTCCTGAGTCTGGCCTGTCACGTTTAGTTATCGCTGACAAAGGCAATATCACTGAGTCCGGCTTCACTCGCACGTGACATTACCTGGGCAACGGTATCATAACGGGCATCTTTGTCGGCACGTAATTGTACCGTTGGCTTACGTTCCTGCTCGCCTGCCGCATTTAAACGGTTTTCCAGCTCATCCAGACTGATGATCTGATCATCCCAGGCCACTTCACCCGAAGCATTAATGCTAACGGTAATCGCCTGTGGTGGTGGATCAATAATTTCTGCCGTGGTTTCTGGCAAGGTTAATGGTATTGATGGGTTGGCAACGGTCGCTGTCACCAGGAAGATGATCATCAAGACCAGCATAATGTCGATGAGCGGAATGAGGTTCATCTCATTCATGCCGCTATCGTTGTCTTCACCCAATTGAAATGCCATTAAGCCTGACCTCCCACTAAACCTTGCTGTGCAGTTTTCACTTCAGCCTGAGCGGTCGCAGAATCCTGCTGTAGCATGGTGTCAATTAACAGGTTGTGTGCATGATCTTGCAGCTCATGTGACAAGGTCCGGTTAAAACGGCTACAGATGTTATAGGCAATAACTGCTGGAATTGCGACAGCCAGACCAAAACCGGTCATGATCAGTGCTTCACCGACAGGCGTCGCCACTTGAGCAAGGCCAGCCTGACCGCTTTTACCCACCGCTACCAGCGCGTGGAAAATCCCCCATACGGTACCAAACAGACCGACAAACGGTGCCAGCGATGCAATAGTTCCGAGTACCGATACGCCTTTTTCTGCAGAGGCTTTTTCTGCCGAAATCTGGCGTAACAGCGCCTGCTCTGCCACGGCCTTGCGCTGTTCAAAACTTAAAGGCGCAAATTTGGCTTTCAGGCTGTTCAGCGCTTGAGCGAGTTGAGCATAGGCTTGCTGTTTAAGTTGGCGGGTGCCCATCAGACGCAGCACAAAAATTGTCCAGGTCGCAATCGACATTGCCAGTAACACGAAATACAGTGTTTTGCTGACTGCATCTGCATGTTGCCAATAAACTGAAAAGTTCATACTCGAACTCCTGATTAAAGTTAGCCGTTAGGATTCAATGTCAATTCAAAGGGTTGCTCGGCACGAATTGGATAAGCAACGCCATTTTCCTTGTACGGTTTGAATTTTGCACTACGCACAGCGCGTAAAATCTTTTCATCTAAAGCAGCAATGCCGCTTGAACGGGTAATCCGCGCACTGGTGATTGAGCCTTTTTCATTGGCTTCAATTAAGACCACCACGCTACGGGTTTCACCCTGTAAATCTCGGTTGGTATACGATGGTTTTGGTGAGCGGCTCCACTGCACGCCCGAACCCCCAATGGATACCGATTTGGTTGCTGGCACAGCCGGTGCAGGCGGCGCTACTGGCGCAGGCTGTACCACCGGTTGCGGTGCCGGTTTCACCACTTTGGTTTCAGAAACCGTGGTGGTAACCGTTGGGGTTGGCTGCGGCGTTGGCTCAACCGGTTTGACCACAGGTTTTGGCGCTTCGGCCTTTTTCACCTGCTGGACTTTTTCCACTTTTTTCGGTGGTGGTGGCAATGCTTTTTCAACCACTTTCACTTCTTTGACTTCTGGTGGCTTAGGCTGTGCCGGTTTTGGTTCTGCTTTTGGTTGTGGCGGTAAAGGTTTTGGTGGTTCCTGAATTTTGACAAAGCGGACTTTTAGCGGCTCCTTGTCAATCGGTTTCAGTTCCGGTGATTCCATCTGGCTAACCGCCCACAACACCCCGATATGGCCAATAACTACGGCCACCAGTGCAGACAGCACTTTCTTTTTCATGGGATGAGGAGATTGCATCATGGGAGTAGAAGATGGACTCATTAAACTCAGTTACCTTAAAGAGGTGATAGCCAGTTTCAGATTTGACCTATCAAGCTCATCGGTTAGCACAATTAAAGTACCGCAATGATAAATGAGAAGTGTTTTCATTTGCAACAATTAATTTGGCTATTTTAATGGCTTTTTCAAATAATCAATAAAAAAGGCATACTAAAAGTATGCCTTTAAATCTGGTGATTCACAACAACTTATTGGAATACCACTGTTTTATTGCCATCAACAATAATCCGGTCTTCCAGATGCCATTTCACTGCACGCGCCAGCACGTTACGCTCCACATCCTGACCCAGTTCACGCAGCTGCTCGACCGTAAAATCGTGGCTAACACGCTCCACATCCTGCTCGATAATCGGGCCCTGGTCTAAATCCGCGGTCACATAGTGCGCAGTTGCCCCAATCAGTTTCACGCCTTTGTCATAGGCTTGCTGATACGGGTTGGCGCCAACGAAAGCTGGCAGGAAGGAATGGTGAATATTGATCACTTTCATTTCCCATTTGCTGACAAATTCTTCATCCAGAATCTGCATATAACGTGCCAGCACCAGTACATCATTGCCCTGCATCAATTCATCAATTTTGGCATAGGCTTCGCGTTTATTTTCCTTGTTAACCGGCACCACTTCAAATGGAATACCAAAGTTCTCAACCGCTTCACGTAAAGTTTCGTGATTCGACACCACTTTGGTGATTTCACACGGCAGACCACCACGCGCATGACGCCATAACAGTTCCAGCAAGGCATGATCGACTTTAGACACTAAAATACCGACCTTTTTCACATCGGCCACCAAGGCCAGACGCCATTGCATTTCATAACGCTCGGCCACATTGCTGGCAAAGGTCTGGATCAGGCTTTCACGACGGCTTTGCAGATGATCCAGCTCGAATTCAACGCGCATGAAATAACGCCCGCCCTGAGCTTCAGTCGCGTATTGATCAAGTGCGGTAATATTTGCTCCCTGATGATACAAAAAGCTCGATACAGCCTGCACGATACCTGGCTTATCCTCACAAGTAATCAGTAAACGTGCAGTATTCGCAGTCGTCATATTCATGTTGGTTTATATCACTAATCAGTTAAATTGAAAAAATAAGCCGGCTATTCTAGCGCGTTTCCTTAACAGACTAAATAGGGGAATCAGTTTCTGTATTCTTGCTTGAAGATAAGCTGGCAAACAGTTCCGATGAACCCAGGGTCTGTAACAGGCCTTCATAGGTTTGACGGCTTTCACCACGCAAATACGCCCCTTCCAGGAATACCATCTGACGCAGCGCCTGCCAGACCCACTTCTCTTCCAGCGTATTCGAGTCGGTAATATGCCCCGACATATACAGGAAGTTGGTCCAGTTGGTCAGCACAATCCACAGGTTAATAATTAAGGCTTCAATTTCCGAGTCGGTCATTTCCATTAAACCGGCTTCTACGAAAGCTTTATAAATTTTTTGTCCCTGCTGCATCACCTGTCCGGCAAAACGCGGATACATTTTGCGGAAATCTTCGTTATTTTCCACCAGATGATAGACATCCCGATGCAAAAAGCGGTAGTTCCATAACTGGCTGCTAAGGACCTGAAAGTAATGAATCTTATCGTTGGCATCCAGCGGACGGTCATCTGGCAAGGCCAGCATGCTCAGGGTTTCGGCCTGATACTGCTCCATCAGCTCTTTAATAATTTCGTTTTTATTGCGGAAATGATAGTACAAATTACCCGGACTCATGCCCAATTCAGCTGCAATATGATTGGTCGTCACGACACGTTCGCCACGTTCATTAAAAAGTTGCAGGCTTAACTGCAAAATACGTTCTTTGGTTTTCACCGTTTTCGAGTGTGACATCCTAAAGTAACCATTCTTTCAAACTGTTAAGAAACTAACAGATAAAGTAACTTGACTATTTAGAGTAAATACTCTAAAAACTAAATTAATTGATTCAATCGAATGGTAACACGCCATGAACAGTCAAACAAAAACAACTTCGATGACCACTCCCGACAGCACGCCCCATAACCTTGATGCACAACGTTTACATGATGTTCTGGCCTTGCAGAAATACGCCTATCAGCGCTATCCGCTGCCAACTGCCAAAGAACGGATTGACCGCCTGGCACGGTTAAAACGGGTGCTGGTGAAATATCAGGATCAGTTTGCCGAAGCAATTAATGAAGACTATGGTAACCGTTCGATGGACGAGACCAAAATTGGCGAATTACTCACCTGCCTTGAACATATCAAATACTACAGCAAAAACCTTAGCGGCTGGATGAAACCGTCCAAGCGACACGTCGGAATTATTCATCAGCCGGCCAAAGCCTGGGTGCAATATCAGCCTTTGGGTGTGGTCGGCATTATTGCACCGTGGAATTATCCGCTGTTACTGTCGGTCGGTCCGTTAATCTGCGCTTTAGCAGCCGGCAACCATGCCATGATTAAAATTTCCAGTGCCTCGATGCATTTTGGCCGCGTGCTGGAAAATGCCATTGCCGAAGCCTTCCCGCAGGAACTGGTGGCGGTCATTACCGGTGGTGGTGCAATTTCCGATACCTTTAGTCATCTGGCCTTCGATAAAATGATTTTTACCGGTTCGACCAATGTCGGTAAAACCGTGATGGCGGCGGCAGCCGAAAATCTGGTGCCGGTGATTTTAGAGCTGGGCGGTAAATCGCCCGTGCTGGTGCATCCATCAAGTGATATGGCTGATGTTGCCGAGCGGATTGCGGTTGGTAAACTCTGGAATGCCGGACAGACCTGCGTGGCACCGGACTATATGTTCCTGCCTAAAGGCAAAACCGCCGAATTCCTGAATCATTATGAACAATATATTAAGCAGATGTATCCAAGTCTGCGCGACAATCAGGATTACACCTCCATTATTAATGACAAGCAGTACAACCGGCTGCAGGGCTATTTAGACAATGCCCGTGAACAGGGCGCCCAACTGATTGAAATCAATCCGCAAAATGAACTGCTGGACGATGTACGCAAAGTCGCTCCGACCGTACTGACCGGGGTCACCACCGAAATGCGCATCATGAAAGAGGAAATTTTCGGACCACTGCTGCCCATCATGGAATATGAACAAATTGATGATGTAATCGAGTTTATTAATAGCCGTCCGCGTCCACTTGCATTATACTACTTCGACTTTGATCAGGCGCGTGCCGACTATGTCGCACAGCGTACCCATTCAGGGCATTTCGGACAAAACATGGTACTGACCCATGTCGCACAGGATGACTTACCATTTGGTGGTGTCGGTGCGTCAGGGATGGGCAAATATCATGGTCCCGAAGGATTCTTCAGTTTGTCGCATGAACGCTCGGTGATGTCTAATCCGAAGCTGTATAGCTTGAAATACATCCTGCCGCCGTTCAATAAGCCGATTCACAGACTAATTTCAAAGATGCTTCTTCGCTAAATGATCAAGGCATGAGCTATTAGCATGGCTCATGCTGCGTTTTCCTGAAAATCGCTTGTCTTTTAAGCGCATTTTTGGTATAAAACGCCCCTTGAATGAATTCATCCGTTTATTTTTGACTGGCCATACAGATTTGCTGTTGGCTAAATCAATGGAGTTACACCATGTCTAAGGTTTGCCAAGTTACCGGCAAGCGTCCAGTCGTTGGTAACAACGTCTCACACGCCAACAACAAAACTAAGCGCCGGTTCGAGCCGAACCTGCACCACCACCGTTTCTGGTTAGAAAGCGAAAAACGTTTTGTACGTCTTCGTTTAACCACTAAAGGTATGCGTATTATCGACAAATTGGGCATTGAAAAGGTTGTTGCTGACCTACGTGCTCAAGGTCAAAAGATCTAAGTAAGGAGTCAGGACAATGCGTGATAAGATTCGCTTAGTTTCTACAGCTGGTACAGGTTATTTCTATACCACGACTAAAAACAAACGTACTATGCCGGAAAAAATGGAAATCAAAAAATTTGATCCAAAAATCCGTCAACACGTAATCTTCAAAGAAGCTAAAATCAAATAATTTTGGCTTTTTGAAAAAAACGACCTCTCTGCAGGTCGTTTTTTTTGCACTTTTTTTCTTCCAGTTGTTAAAATTTCCTGATCTTTTCAATCTGGCACTCTCTGTGCTTGTCTTTTTTACCCTTAACCTTGGCTTAAGGAGTTGTTAGTGCCGCATGATGTAGAACTTATTATCTTATTGGCTGTCGGCTTTGGACTGGCCTTACTGTTCGGCTATATTGCCGCCCGTTTACGTTTACCGCCCCTGATCGGTTATCTGGTGGCCGGTATCCTGATTAGTCCAAATACGCCCGGCGTGGTCGGTGATATTCACCTGGCCAACCAGCTGGCTGAACTGGGTGTGATGTTCCTGATGTTTGGCGTCGGGATGCATTTCTCGCTCAATGACCTGATGCAAGTCAAACGGATTGCCCTGCCCGGTGCCATCCTGCAGATTACTGTCGCCACTTTACTGGGGATTGGAGTCTCGATGATGTGGGGCTGGAGTTTCGGCTCTGCACTGGTGTTCGGTCTTAGCCTGTCCTGTGCCAGTACGGTAGTTCTACTCAAAGCACTGGGGGATCGCGGCCTGCTAGACTCGGTCAACGGCAAGATTGCCGTGGGCTGGCTGCTGGTCGAAGATCTGGTGATGGTACTGGTGCTGGTACTGTTACCGGCTACTGCGGTCCTGTTGGGTGGACAGGCACTTGCCGGTAGTGCAGCTGATGAAAACATCTGGCTGACACTGGGCATTACCCTGTTAAAAGTCACCGGCTTTATTGCCTTTATGCTGATTGTCGGAAAACGATTGGTACCCTGGATTATGCAGGTGGTGGCGCGTCTAGGTTCCCGTGAACTGTTTACCCTGACTGTGGTCGCGGCGGCCGTGTCAATTGCCTTTGGTGCCTATAAAGTCTTTGGTGTGTCGATGGCACTGGGCGCCTTCTTTGCCGGTATGGTGGTGAAAGAGTCTGACTTTAGCCATCGTGCTGAAGAAGAAACCCTGCCGCTACGGGAGATTTTCTCGATCCTGTTCTTCGTGTCGGTGGGGATGCTGTTTGACCCGCGGATTCTGCTGGAAGAACCGCTGCATGTGCTGGCAGTGGTCGGCATTATCATGATTGGTAAAACCATTGCCGCCATGGCCCTGGTCCTGTTCTTCCGCTACCCGATTAACACTGCATTAACGGTGGGTGCTTCACTGGCGCAGATTGGTGAATTCTCCTTTATTCTGGCCACGCTCGGCGTATCGTTACAGCTGCTGTCTCTAGAAGGTCAAAACCTGATTCTGGCCGGTGCCCTGATTTCCATTACCTTAAACACCTTCCTGTTTTCGGCGATTGAACCGGTACAGCGCTGGATTCGCGAGCGTTCACATCTGGCCCGTTTGCTGGAACGCAGTGGCGACCCGCTGGCGATGTTACCCGATGAAGTTTCACAAGATTATCTGCGGGATCAGGTGGTGATTATTGGCCATGGTGAAGTCGGCCGCCGTATTACCAAAAACCTGATGGCGGAAAATATCAAGGTGGTGATTGCCGAAGAAAACCGTGAGATTGTCGAAAACCTGCGGGAAAAAGGCATTGCTGCGGTATCCGGTGTGGCCACTGAGCCTGGAGTACTGATTCAGGCACATATTCAGCATGCCCGTTTACTGGTGATTTCACCGATGGACATTATTGATATTCATAAAATTGTTGATATTGCGACTACTTTGAATCCGCAAATTCAGGTGCTGATCTGCGCGGAAAGCAAAGAAGAAGCCGAAGTCATTCGCCGTGACAATATCGGTGAGGTGTACTTTGCCAAAGAAGAAATGGCCAAGAACATGAGCAATCATATTTTAAACCAGATTGAAATTGCCCATCATCAACCACCCTCACATTAAGCCTCAGGCACAAAAAAGCGCACCTTCAGGTGCGCTTTTGCATTCCAGAGCATGAGCCGACTAGCTCAGATACTTCGGCTGCTCATCAACCACTTCGGCCTGCCATTCATTGACCTGCTTTTCCAGCAGCCCGAATAATGCGGCCTGAATCATGTGCTGGGCGACAATTGGCGTCTGATCTCCCAGCAGGGCTTTGACTTCATCATTAAACTGGATTTTGACCAGAGGTTCCTGTTCTGAACCAGCATTACGCAATGCCAACTCACCACCTTCAAGCTGAACCAATTCCAAAATCGCGTCCTGATTTCCAAATAAGGCTTTTAACTGTTCTATAGACATAATTCCTCCATGTTCAACATGGTGGCAAAGATGGACTCTTTGCATCGCTTAGATAGTTAATATGATGTCAGGTTTTCAGAATTCAAGGGACACTGGTCGGGTTTAGAATTCCACCATTTCATTTCTGAAACCATCAATTAACTGCATCAGCTCACGATGCCATTCACGCAGGATTTTGGTATCTGGCAGCCATGCTTGCGGGGTTTGAGTGACTTTAATAATCAGGTTCGATGAAGTCTCATCTTCCGGTTCCGGTGCGCTTGGCTCCGGCGTATACTGACAAAGACGATAAGCGCGTTTTAATTCAGCAATAAAGCCTTCTTTGGCCAGTTTTTGCAGAATCACCACTTCAGGCGATACCTGACCTTTGGCCGCCATCGCTTCTTCAATTGATTTTAAAGTCGGCTGCAGCTCATTCAGGCGGTAGTAACGCATCAGTTCCTGCAAAAAGGCCAGTACAGCACCATGCAGATGAAACACCGCTGCTTCGCGATGTGCCTGCGCCTGCTGGATATGTTCGGTTTGTTCAGCTTGCTGACATGAAAGACGGGCAAAATACAGTTTTTGATTGGTACGGTCGGCATGAAAGCGAGCAACACGGGACATGAATAGCGTTCCTAAATTTTGGCTTTTATTTCAACATTAAGCTTAAACGCTCTGCGTCCAAATGCCCAATAAAAAATACATATGAGCGCTATCATCAGCACCGATATTTTCTACGATGGGTTTAAATAAAGAAAAATGCAGCGCTAAAAAAGGAGCCACTAAGGACTCCTGTTGATGTTCAAGCTTTCGGCTTGTCTTCCGCAGCTTTAACGCGAATGCCAGCACCTTTGACTTTCAGGGTATTCAGGCCCTTAATCGCTTTGACGGCTTCACGACCATGCGGCATTTCCACAAAGCCAAACCCTTTGGACTTGCCACTGTCAGCCTCTTTAACAATCACCGCAGATTCGACTGTGCCAAACGGCTGAAACAGCGCCAGCAGTTCAGCATCGGTGATAGAACGCTCTAAATTACGTACAAGAATTTTCATTTACTTTTTCCAAATAGGCCAAATCATCCAAAAGCATGCGCCTACTCTACTCTGGAGATTGTGCATCAAGCTGCACAACACATGGCTCTAGTTTAATCGAGATCAATCCCAAAATCTAAACGAATCTTCTGGCGTTCGATCAGTGCACTTTTAACAGTTTGTTCACGGGTTTTATAATGGGTTTCACTTTGACACAGGTTACGGGTCAAATCGTTCAGAAAATAGCTTTCTACAGTACGTCCCTGTTCATCGACCGTATCTCTGGCCCACCAGCTGATGTTCTGCTTGGTCAGAATCAGCTCGTTTTGCGCCCGGGTTAAAGCCACATACAGCACCCGGCGTTCTTCTTCAACTTCGTCAAAATTCCCTTGCGCCCGTGCATGTGGATACTGCCCGGCAGTGACATTGGCCACATAGCAGACCTTCTGCTCGGTGCCTTTGGCCGAGTGGATGGTAATGAGCGTGACCACATCATCATCTGACTGGCGCTCAATTTCACTAATCGAAATCGGATCGAGTACATATTCTTCCAGAAACTCGCTGAGCTGACCGTGTTTGCTGGCCAGCTGCTTGACCAGATCAAAATCTTTAAGCCGTTTTGACCAGTCTTTTTTGGCGTAATTCTGTTCCAGCTGCTCCACCAGTGCCTCAATCGCCAGACTGACACAGACGTCGACTTCCTGTTTCAGTACGGCCATTTGCTTCATAATCAAAATGGTTTTATCCGGAATCCGGCCAAATTTCTCCAGCTTTTCCGCAATCTGCTCCATTTCCGGATTCAACAATAACTGCTGTGCCAATTTACTGGCACCGACATCTCCAACGCCATTCCACAGGGTCAGAAAACGCATCCAGGCAATATCATCGGCCGGATTGGCAATGACCCGCAGCAGACTGAGCAAATCCTTAACGTGTGCCGATTCCAGTAATTTCATGCCGCCAATAAAACGATACGGAACATTGGCCGCAATAAAGGCCGCTTCAATATGCCGCGCGGCAAAGCTGGAACGCACCAGCACCATATGCTCCTGCCATGCTGCCCCCTGGATAAAGTGACGCTCTTTGATATCAATCGCAATCCATTTGGCTTCATCAAACTCATTCGGGAAAATATGCATGCGCGGTTTTAAGCCACTGCCACGATACGCCTCCAGCCGTTTGTCATAGCCGATCGGACTTTGCTCCAGCAACCAGTTCGACAGATCCAAAATTTCCTGGGTTGAACGATAATTACGCTCCAGCTTATAAATCTGGGCACCCGGAACACGTTCTTTAAAGTGATGAATGTTTTCAAAGTCTGCACCACGGAAACCGTAAATCGACTGCGCATCATCACCAACACAGAACAGCTGCACCCGCTCTTTTAACGGCTCTAGTAAGGCCCATTGCAAAGGATTGGTGTCCTGCATTTCATCGACCAGCATGTGCTGGCACAACGACGCGACATAATCGACCAGCCCCTCTGATTGGGCCAGCGCCGAAGCGACAATTGCCAGAATATCATCATAATCCAGAAAATGACGCGCCTGCTTGCGCGCTTCATATTCTTTCATGATCTCGGCAATCTGATCTTTATAATCCAGACATTCCGGCAGCTGCTTTTCCAGGGCAATACTCAGTTTTTGCCGGGTATTGCGGGCAAATGAATACAGGTCACATAGCTGCTGCGGCTTGGGCAAGGCATTTGGATTTTTCTTGTCATCTTTACCACGCAGTAAACGAAACATCATGATCTGGTCATCACGATCAATAATCGAGAACTGTTCCAGCCCAAAGGCTTTTGGAATCCGGCGCAGCAGATACATACAGAAGGTATGGAAGGTCGAAGCACGCAAGCCCTTGGCCTGCTCGCCCAGCGCCAGTTCGACCCGCGCTACAATTTCGGCAGCGGCACGGCGGGTAAAAGTCAGAATCTGAATCTGGTTGGCCGGAACGCCCTGATCAATCAGATACGCCGCACGCGCCACAATGGTTTTGGTTTTGCCACAGCCTGCCCCAGCCAAGACCAAACTGTGCTTTGCTTCAGTGGTGGCTGCATTTTTCTGTTGGGGATTTAACTCGTCGATGAGCTGTGCAAGTGACATACCAAATCATTTCTCGAAAATTCAAAGCGAGATCTTATCATAAGCATCCCATCAACATAAAAACTAGCCTATTTGTAAACCCGGATCGTTTTCGAATTGAGTACTTCGTATTGCAGCCCCAGCTGTCGGGTCGTTACGTCCAAAAATTCAAAAAAGTTCGAATTGCGTAAATGAAGGGGAAATTGATGATTCATGTCGACATCTGAATCCACAATCAGCGTGACCTTCTTTTCAATTGCCAGCAGATTTTAAAACACTCAGATGCACCTCATCAAAATGAAAAGACAGCACTCTCGGCTGTGAGTGCTGCTGCACAGGGTTTTTCTTGAGATAATTTTGCATATTTTCGCGGTAGGCCGGTTTTGCAAAACTGTGTACAGTGATGCAGCTTAATATCAAAACCAAGATGATCTTTTTCATCATTTCCCCATTTAGCATTTTATTTTTAAACCCTATTGGCATCTGGGTTTGTCACGCTTTCTTTAGTGATTGCATGACATTTTCGACGCTGTCGGTTAAATTGTTTTCTGCATTTCGAATCGCATCTTCCACTGAAATATCAGGTGGATTAATACCAATAATCTGTGTAAATCCCGCCTCCAGCAGTGGCTCAATATCTTCACCAATCATTCCTGCAAACGCATAGACCGGTTTATTCAAGCTTTTCGCAACCTGTGCCACGCCAAATGGGGTTTTGCCCATGAAGGTCTGCCGATCAATTTTCCCTTCGCCGGTCAGGACCACATCGGCCTGTGTAATTTTTTCAGTCAACCCGGTTTGCTGAATCAGCAGTTCAACACCTGACTGAATTTTTGCGCGTGCAAAAGCAAGCAAGCCAAAGCCCAGTCCACCCGCTGCACCGGCCCCGGCCTGATGTTGCACATTAACCCCGAGCGTTGTTTCAACCAGATTGGCAAAATAACCCAAGTTCTGATCGAGAATTTTGACCAGCTCCGGTGTGGCACCTTTTTGCGGTCCAAAAATGGCCGAGGCACCATATTCCCCACAGAGCGGATTATTGACATCGCTGGCAATCAGCATCTCGGTGGTTGCCAAACGGGCATCCAAAGCACTAAGGTCAATCTCGCAGATCTGCTTTAAATTGCCGCCACAAGGTTGCACCTCCAGGCCAGCCTGATCTAAAAATTTCACCCCCAACGCTTGCGCCATTCCACTGCCGGCATCATTGGTGACACTGCCGCCCAGTCCAATCACGATTTTAGACACGCCCAGATCCAGCGCCTGGCGGATCATCTCGCCAGTGCCATAAGTAGAAGTAAGCGCCGGATTGCGCTGCGCCAACGGAATAAGATGAATACCATTGGCCTTGGCCATTTCAATGACTGCAGTTTTGCCGTCGTCAATCAGGGCAAAGTAGCTTTCAACCTGTTGCTGCGGCAAAGGGCCGCGTACCCGACACGAAACTTTCTGCCCGGCACATGCATTTAACAGGGCATCGACGGTGCCTTCACCGCCATCGGCCAGCGGTACTAAGCGACAGATTGCATCCGGAAACTGCCGCAAGATTCCGCGCTGCATGGCCTGGGCGGCCTGTACTGCGCTCAGGCTTTCTTTAAAGGAATCTGGTGCAATCACAAAACGAAGTGGCATGTGGTTTATCCCCAGCGTGGGTGTCCATTGTGGATAAGTGTTGACTTATCCGCATATTAGCGTAGCCAGCCAATTTCCGCAGCGGTCAGGTCATTAATGACGGTGTATTGCAGGCTGTCCGGCATTTTGCTGGTGCTGCTACTTAGCGGAATATGCCCGCCCATTAACTCAGCTTTCTGCTGTGGATAGCGTGGCTGTTGCTGCGGGTTGGCATAACCCAGCGGATAAATCGGCAGTCCGGTGGCCAGATCATATTTATCACGGGCGCCAAAAGCATGCAGTAATTCATGTGCCAGTACCACATGATTCTGCTGGTTCTGACGCTCGGCGGCAAACAGGTTAACCGAACCAATCCGGCCTTTTTCCAGCGCGGTAGAATGTTTTAAAGCTTTTTGATGAGCTGGATCATAATAGTTTAAATACAGGGTCACATGCGGTGCGCCATCAACTGACTGATGCTGACGCCAGGCATAAAACCGGAACTTGAGACTCCAGATGATGCTATCGAGTAAAGAAGCCTGTTCCGGTACCTGTGGCGGCAACTGTTTCAGTTCCCGGCCAAGCTGCAGATAAAAATATACCGGTTGCTGGCGATACTGTGCTGCGGCCTGCTGCAAATACTGCTGCACCGTTTGAAAACTGCTGTTAGACAGCTGCTGGATATAAAGCTGCGTGCTGTCATGTCCATCAGCATTCACCGGATGCAAGAGCACCCGCACTGGTTTATTCCAGTCCTGATTCTGGTCACGATAGGCATTTACCGCCACAATGAAAAGAATCAGCAACAGGATCAGGATACGAATCTTTTTCCACATCGGCTTAAGCGCTCTGTTTTTTGAGTTTTCTCAGATACATCTGACTCATTTCAATTTTGGTTTCAAACAGATTCAGAGTTTTAATGAGTCCGGAAAGCTTGGCCCGGCCATAGTTTCTGGAATCAAAATCCGGTTTTACCGCGCTGATATATTGCCCGACCATGCCCAGATTGGCCCAGCCATTTTCATCGGCATTGTCTTTGACTGCTTTATAAATCAGATTCAGTGTGGCGCGATCCATCATCTCCGCAGCCGGGTTTTCTTTCGGCGCAGTGCTGGATTTTAGCTCGGAATTTTTTGCACTTTCTATGTTCTTTTTGTCCTGAACCGGGCTGATTTCATCTTCTTCGGCATTTTTCAGTTCATTTTCAGAGATCAGGTTTTCAATATAAATAAATTTATCACAGGCTTTTTTAAATGCTTCCGGGGTCGATTTTTTGCCAAAACCATAAACACTCAGGCCATTTTCACGAATCCGCGAGGCCAGCGGAGTAAAGTCACTGTCACTGGACACAATACAGAAACCATCCAGCGCTCCGGCATAGAGCAAATCCATGGCATCAATAATCAGGATCATGTCGGTGGCATCTTTGCCTTTGGTATAGGCAAACTGCTGTACCGGGGTAATGGCATGCGGCAACAGCACATCACGCCACTTTTTCAGGGTTTCACTGCTCCAGTCCCCATAGACCCGTTTCACGCTGGCAATGCCATATTTGGCGACTTCTTCAAGCACCGAAGCAATAGCGTGAATCGAAGAGTTATCGGCATCAATTAACACCGCAAATTTTTTTGTTTGGATATCCACCGGTTCCCCAAGCGCTTATTATTCAAATTTATTGTGGAGTTGATTTTGACATAAAAAATGCCGACTGATGTCGGCATTTTTTATTTTTAGCTTTTAGGCTTCAACCCATTTGCCATCCTGATATACCAGACTCCATTTGGTCTGCTTGCCTTCAGGGGTTTCAGAGCCAATATATTGCGCCTGATTTTTACGGCTGAATTTCACCAGAGTCGGGTTGCCTTCTGGGTCTACATCGGGTGCTTGCAAAATGAATTGATATTTTGGATCAAGCTGGTCAGCAACCGTACGCAGTTCCGCCACCTTCGGTGCACGGGTTTCACGCACTTTCGGGAACTTGCTGGCCGCCAGGAATAGACCGGCAGCGCCATCACGCAGGACAAAGAAGTCATCGTGCTTGGTCGAGCGTAAATGTTCCATCTTGATGGGGTCGACACGCGGCGGCGCAGGCTGACCGTTTTTCAAGACTTTACGGGTATTGTCACAGCTGGTGCAGGCAAAATACGGACCAAAACGGCCAGTTTTCAGCTGCATTTCGCCATCACATTTATCGCATGGAATGGTCGGGCCATCATAGCCTTTAATCTTGAACTCGCCTTCTTCCAGCTCAAAACCGGCACAGTCCGGGTTATTACCGCAAATATGCAATTTACGGCCACCATCAATCACGTAGCTATCCATGGCAGTTTCACAGATCGGGCAGCGTTTTTTCGACATCAGGTCGGCGGTTTCAGCACTGTCATCATCTGACAGGGCCGCCAGAGATTCAACTGGCGTTAAATTCAAAGTGCCTTTACAGCGTTCTTTTGGCGGCAGGTTATAACCGGAACAGCCCAGGAATACCCCGGTGGTACCGGTACGAATCTGCATTGGACGTTCGCATTCCGGACAATGCACGGCATCCACTTCCACCGGCAGATTACGGCGCATGCCCTGTTCGCCCTGTGCATTGGTCAAACGGGTTTTAAAATCGCCATAGAAGCTGTCGAGCAGATCTTTCCAGTTGCGTTCACCATCGGCCACTTTATCCAGCTGACCTTCTAAGTCCGCGGTAAAGTCGTAGTTCATCAGGTTGTTAAAGCTTTCATCCAAACGGTCGGTGACAATCTCACCCATCTTTTCCGCAAACAGACGACGGTTTTCCAGCTTGACATAACCACGGTCCTGAATGGTGGAAATAATCGCCGCATAGGTCGATGGACGGCCAATGCCACGTTTTTCCAGTTCTTTCACCAGCGAGGCTTCGGTAAAACGTGCCGGCGGCTTGGTAAAGTGTTGTGATGGGTCCAGCTTTTGCAGTTTCAGCACTTCGCCGACTTTCACTGCAGGCAGCAATACATCATCATCAGACTTGTTCTGACCACGCACTTTGGTAAAACCATCAAAGACCAGGGTACGGCCTTTGGCTTTCAGTTCTACCCCGTTAGCATTGACCAGAATGGTCGATGATAAATACTCGGCCGGAGTCATCTGACAGGCCACAAACTGACGCCAGATTAAATCGTATAAACGCTGGGCATCACGCTCGACACCGGCCAGGCTGTCGCCTTTCAGACCAACATTGGATGGACGAATCGCTTCGTGAGCCTCTTGCGCGCCGGCTTTGTTGCCGTAACGGTTTGGCTTGGCCGGTAAATATTTCTGGCCGTACTCAGATTCAATATGCGTACGCACCATATTCACGGCGTCATCACTCAGGAACGTCGAGTCGGTACGCATATAGGTAATAAAACCGGCTTCATACAGACGCTGTGCCAGCATCATGGTTTTCTTGACCGAGAAACCTAAGCGGGTACTGGCCGCCTGTTGCAGCGTTGAGGTGATATACGGCGCACTCGGATTCACCTTGGTCGGCTTGTCTTCACGTGCAGCCACCGTATAGTCTGCATCTTTAATCAGGTTCAGCAAGGCATCGGTTTCAGCCTTGTTACGCAGCTTTAGGGTCTTGCCATTTTGCTTGACTGCTTCCAGACGAATATCATCTTGTGCAGATTTGGTATCGGCAAATACCTGCCAGTATTCTTCCGGAATGAAGGCACGAATTTCACGTTCACGCTCTACCACCAGTTTGACGGCTACTGACTGGACACGACCGGCTGACAGACCACGGGCAATTTTTTCCCACAGCAATGGCGAAATCATAAAGCCAACCACACGGTCCAGGAAACGGCGCGCCTGCTGCGCATTGACTTTATTGGTGTCTAGACGTGCCGGATGCTTAAAGGCTTCCTGAATGGCATTTTTGGTAATTTCGTTAAATACCACACGCTGATAACGCGCATCATCACCGCCAATGACTTCTTTTAAATGCCAGGCAATGGCTTCCCCTTCACGGTCCAAATCCGTTGCCAGATAGACTTCATCGACCTGCGATGCCAGTTTTTTCAATTCAGCAACAACATTTTCCTTGCCCGGTAGCACTTCATACTGGGCTTTCCAGCCATGCTCCGGGTCTACCCCCATGCGGTTGACCAAGGCCTGCTGAGCTTTTTCTGCTTTTTGTGCTTCGGTCAGTTTGGCACGTGTGGTGGTTTTCTTTTCTGTACTTTTACTGGCGCCTGTAGGCAAATCACGCACGTGACCGACCGACGACTTTACAATGTAATTCGAACCGAGGTATTTGTTGATTGTTTTCGCTTTTGCAGGCGACTCCACAATCACCAAGGCACGTTTAGCGCCATCGGCAGATTTTGCTGTAGTGCTTTTCGATGTGGAGCGAGGAGCGTTCGCCATAGTTAACCGTAGTTCCTGTGAAAATGTTTTAAATTAAAGTTCAGCCAAAGAATGTAAATATGCCTTGATGTCATCCAGTTGGGTGGCTTTCAGGTCAGCTTCTTCATCCCAATAGAGTCCTACACAGTTTGCCTGCATATCAATAGCATAAATGCCCTTTAATGCAACGGGTGTATGATTAAATTTTTCCTCACCATGCACCAGCTCAAGCTTCTGATCGACCACCCGGGCGCGCATTAACGGCAGGCGAGCCTCTGGAATCAATACGCTATAATAGGCCACCATACTGGCACGGCTTTCTGTGGCCATCGGAATTTTGGTCCAGTCCGGCGCAGCCACCAGACGCGGATGCAGGCCCATCTTGCGGGCTTTTTCACGCATCAGGCCGAGGGCTTTTTCTCTTGGACTGACACGCAAACCAAAAATCGAGCCCAGCACAAAAATGATGATGGCCAGTGCCACCCAAATTCCAGTATTTTCCATAGCTCAACCTTTATGTTCTTTTATTAGAGTTGCATAAGCGCCATATAAAACGCAAGTTTGCACGATAAAATTAATTCAGGAACATTTCGTGGCTATAGACCACTTCATGCCCGTTCCAGTAGATATAGCCTTTTTCCAGCAGTTCCTTGAGCAATAACCGCACGTCGGACTGGGGAAACATCTGTTCTAACAGGTCACGCAAGGCATAAATATCTTTGGGTTTATCGGCTTTCAGTTCGCGCAGTTTACGCGCCACTTCCAGCTGTACCGGATCAATCTGGTCAAAGTTTTTAAACAGCGGCTGCTGCGCACTTTGAATCGGCACGGCGACAGAGTCCTGTTCAATAACAGGAGCAGCTCCGCTTTCTGTCGACTGTAACTGTTTTAAGGCCTGATCCAGACTGCTGGCCACCGGTGTTTTTTCAGCAGAGGCATTTAAATCCAGCTGAATCCACTGTTTCAGCACCTTCTTGCGAAAGGCAATTTGCTCATCATAACGCTTGATAATTTTCAGATTAATTAACAAACCGACCAGACGCTGGGCTTTTTCCGGCACCACCTGCAAAATATTGCTGATGGAGTTTTTCAGCTTCTCGACCGTATTCGGTTTACCGCTCATTTTTGCCAGAGCATCACAGTATTTTTTGACCAGTTGCAAATACGGTTTTTGCTGGATGGTGGCAATACTCGGCAAGCTGTATTTTGGCGTATGAAGTGGCTGCGCCGCATCTTCTGGCTGAATCAAAATCAGATGGGCACTGATATTCGAGGCCTGTAGCATCTGCACCAGAATATCGCTGCTGTCCTGGGCCGAAATAATTTCGACATGGCTATCTGGCTCAAGTAATGCCATTAACTGCCCGACCACCACGGCATATTCAAACTCTTTATGCGGTGCTTCTGGGGTGTCCAGTACCACCACCTGAGCGCTGTTCATCCAGCTGGCCAGTTCAGTCAGGTCATCCAGCGCGTACTCAAAGCGTCCGGCACAGTTAAACAGGTAGAGTGTCGAATAATGCTGCAGAATATCGCGCAGCAGTTGTGCCGTAGGCATATTCTGTTCAAGATCTAAAAGTACAACTTTCTGGGTCATGACAAAAAATAAAGGATCTGAGAGCCGAAAGTGGGCATTAGAGCCGGAAGTGAGATAAAGGTCAAATTTTTTTATTGCGGCGCTGTGATCGCTGCCTCAAAAGCGACTGGAGCTAAACCGCCCCACTAGCCCCCGCTTTATATAGATACCTCAACATAAAACCCGCATTCAGGCTGCGGGTGTATTCATAGATTGTGCGGGATGCTCTAGCAATTGACAGATTAATAATGCGGCGGAATATTGGTCAGCGGATCGAAGGGAGCAATGCCTTCTGACAGGTCAGCCGACTCAACCCGTTGATAAAGCAGCTGCATTTGTTTCTTGAGGTCGGCAATTTCCAGATTCTGTTTAGTCACCTGCTCATTCAGCTGTTCAACTAAATCATCTAAAAATGCAATTCGGACTTGCAAATCTTCAATGGGTGCGGAAAATGACGCCTGATCATTTAGATTTTGTTGTTTAGTCATTTTAAATCCTCATTTGAGATTTTTCAGGAAACACTATGGCCTATATTACCCTAAGGGATGTCCAACTCGCGTTTGGTGGACCCGCCCTGCTCGACGGCGCGAACTTTACTCTTGAACGTGGCGAACGAGTGTGTTTGATCGGCCGTAATGGTGAAGGTAAGTCTACCTTACTTAAACTGATTGAAGGAAGCTTACTGCCCGATGCCGGTGAAGTCTCGATTCAAAATGGCTTAACCGTGTCCATGCTCACCCAGGATGTCCCGATGGATTCGGGCAAGGTTGCCGATATTGTCGCCGATGGTGCCGGTGAAGCAGCAGAGGTCCTGCGTGCCTATCATGCCGCCAATGATGCCTGCGTACTGGGCGATATGGCCGCCTGCGAGCGCATGGGTGAACTGCAACACAAACTGGATCAGCTTGATGGCTGGGCACTGGAAAACAAGGTCAACTCTATTTTAAGCAAAATGGGGCTGGACCCGAATGCCGATCTGGCAGATCTTTCCGGTGGCCGTAAACGCCGCGTGCTGCTGGCCCGTGCCCTGCTGACCCAACCGGACATCCTGTTACTGGATGAGCCGACTAACCATTTAGATGTTGAAAGTATCGAATGGCTGGAAAAATTCCTGCTCGATCAGAACAACCTGACCTTATTGTTTATTTCGCACGACCGGACCTTTGTCGACAGTCTGGCAACCCGTATTGTCGAACTGGATCGCGGGATTCTGCGCAGTTATGAAGGCAACTATTCACGCTATCTGGATCTCAAAGCCCAGCAGCTGGAAGCAGAAGAAAAACAGAATGCCCTGTTTGAGAAAAAACTGGCCGAAGAAGAAGCCTGGATCCGTCAGGGTATTAAAGCGCGTCGTACCCGCAACGAAGGTCGTGTTCGTGCCCTGAAAGCCTTACGCGAAGAATCCAAAGCGCGTCGCTTCCAGCAAGGCAAAGTCAACATGGGCGTACAGGAAGCTGCGCGTTCAGGCAAACTGGTCTTTGATATTGAGCATCTGGGCGTCAGCTATGATGGCAAGCCGCTAATCAAAGACTTCTCGGCCATTGTCATGCGTGGCGACCGGATTGGTCTGGTCGGAGATAACGGGGTCGGTAAAACCACCCTGATTAAAGCCATTTTGGATGAAGTAGAACACAGCGGTACCGTTAAAATCGGCACCCAGCTGGAAATTGCCTATTTTGATCAGCTGCGTAACCAGCTCGATTTGGAAAAATCGGTCAAGGACAACGTTTCTGAAGGTTCCGACTTTGTTGATGTCAATGGACAGCGCCGTCATATCTACAGCTATCTGCAAGACTTCCTGTTTAACCCGGAACGTGCGCGTACCCCAGTCAAAGCCTTGTCCGGCGGTGAACGTAACCGCGTGCTACTGGCCAAACTCTTGCTGAAACCATCCAATTTAATTGTGATGGATGAGCCGACCAACGATCTGGATATGGTCACGCTGGAACTACTGGAAGAAATGCTGGCTGAATACAAAGGCACCTTGCTGCTGATTTCGCATGACCGTGCCTTTATGGACAACGTGGTCACCTCGACCTGGGTGTTTGATGGCAAAGGCCATATTGAAGAATATGTCGGCGGCTATCAGGACTATTTACAGCAGCGTCCGGATCAAACCGTGGTTGACCAGAAAATGGCGGTGAAAAAGGCCCAGGCCAAGGCAGAAGCAGCAAAAGTAGAAGCTGCTCCGGCGCCTGTGAAAAAGAAACTCAGCTATAAAGATCAGCGTGAACTGGACCAACTGCCGGCTGAAATTGAAGCGCTGGAAACAGAACAGGCTGCACTGTCAGAAAAACTGGCTGATGGTTCCTGGTTTGTATCCGATGCCGAAGCTGCAACCCAGGCTTCGCAGCGTCTGGCAGAAATTGAAGAAATCCTGCTGGAAAAACTGGAACGCTGGGATGAGCTGGAAAATATGAGCAAAGGCGGTTAATTCAACCGTTCCGCAGCATCTGCCGGACAGCGGCAGATGCTTTTTATCTTCAAAATCGTTCATGCTACACTGCATTTAACCTTCATTTTAAAACGTCACTATGCCGCAACCGCAAGATTATCAACCTGGTGAATTTCAATGGTCCTTTCTGCTACCGAAATACTGGAGCATCTGGATCGGTATTATCTTCCTGATGATTTTGGCAATCTTGCCGTGGGCCATTCAGTACCGTTTAGGCCAGTGGCTGGGCCAGCTGGCGTTTCGCTATCTGCATTCACGCCGTAAAACCACTGTCCGCAATCTGGAGCTTTGCTTTCCGGAATGGTCTGCGCAAGAGGTGCAGGACAACGCGCGCCAGGTTTTTGTTGACCAGATGATTGGCGTATTTGAAACCCTAAATGCCTGGTATAGCCCGAAATGGTTCCAGGGCCGGGTCAGTATTGAAGGTCTGGAATATATTCAGCAGGCGCAAGCGGAAGGCAAAGGCGTCTTGTTGCTGGGCACCCACTCGACCCTGCTTGATGCCGGTGGCTATTTATGTGCCCAGTATTTTGAACCCGATGTGGTCTATCGTCCGCAGAACAATCCGCTGTTAGATATGCTGATTTACCGCTGCCGGGCCACCATTTATGCCCATCAGATTGACCATGATGATATGCGTGGTCTGGTACGTAACCTGAAAAATGGCCATGCCATCTGGTACAGTCCGGATCAGGATTTTGGCCTGAAACAAGGTGTAATGGCGCCATTCTTTGGCGTGCCGGCAGCCACCGTGACTGCGCATCGTCGTTTACTGAAAATGACCAAAGCCGCCGCAATTCCGCTGTATTTCTACCGCCATGGCGATCTTAAAAATCCGAAATACCATGTCTTGATTGAACCACCGGTTGAGCGTTTACCAAGTGAAGATGAAGTCGATGACGCGACGCGTGTTAATTTGATTATTGAACGTCAGCTGCGCATCGCGCCGACTCAATATATGTGGTTCCATCGCCGTTTTAAGACCCGTCCACAAGGCTATGAGCAGCTGTATTAAGCCAATCTTTCTACAAGCCAAATACCATATACTGATTAAAATACCAGGACACGACAGCCCATAAAGTTAAACCCGAGTTCTGCATCCTGCAAAACTCGGGCTTATGAGGTTGTGCTTTCAAAACTTTTTTGTTGTTATCTCTGGCTTTCCATTCCTGCATCATCTCCATGATGACAATCCACCGGCTTCAACTTCCTTAACGGGACTCTCCTTTCCCAACTCCATCTGCCGATATGCTTAGAATACGCAGCTTGCTCGGTTTCAGCTATTGGCCATCGGCCTAAATCTGTGTAAGCCATTTCTTACACTTTTCCTCAAATTTCATGGCGTCTTGCTGCCCTGCTTATAATCCTGAGCCAAATCATCGGTCACGATTTTTTCTTCCCGCTCGGCTTTTTCAATACCCTCCTGAATCGCCTCCTGCGCTTCTTCTTCATCGGGTTCAGTCTGTTCCAGCTCTTCCTGAATGTGCTCAAACACCCGACCGGTCTGTAACACCACATAGACCGGAAAATGATCTGAGCCCATATGTGGCAAACGCTTCATCTCCACCAAGGCAAAATCGGTACTGTGAAACACATGGTCCAGCGACCAGCGCAATAAGGGATAATCTGCATGGAAAGTATTGACATAATGCCGGCCGACGCGCGGGTCCAGCAGGCCACTGATGCGCTGAAACAGACGTGTGGTGCGGGACCAGGCCACATCATTCAGGTCGCCCATCACAATACAGCTTTCATCCAGATCTTTAATCTGATCGCCGACAATTAATAGCTCGGCATCACGCAGGGTCGAATCTTTGGCTTCAGTCGGACTCGGCGGTTTCGGATGCAGACAGTACAGCTGCACCGGCTGGCCTGAACGCAGGATCACTGTGGTATGAATTGACGGAATTTCATCGCTAAGGATAAATTTCACTTCAGTCTCTTTTAAGGGCAGGCGGCTATAGAGATGCATGCCATATAAATTGTCCAGCGGCACCGGCACGCGATAAGGATAATCCGGTTCAATCACCGCCAGCTGCTGCTGCCAGACCGTATCGGTTTCCAGCGTCAGTACCAAATCGGGCTGGTATTTCCGGATTTCAGCAATGAGCAGATGATATTTCTGGTTGGTGGTCAATACATTGGAAACCATTAACGAAATTTGCTGATCGGGATTTAACTGCTCCGGCTTGACCTTTTTGACCTGCTTTTTCCAGATAAAGGTATAAGGCAGCACCATTTTCAGTTGGTACGCCAGGGCGGCAATCAGGCCGGTTAAAATCACATAGCGCAGCGTATCCCAGGCCGCATCCCACAGCAGCATCAGCACAAAGGCCACAATCCCCAGCATCAGAACCTGCAATCTGGGAAAATCGGCACCTCGAAACCACCATTCATCGCGCGGAATCAGCGACCAGAAGCTGATCCAGATGACGAAAATGGCCAGCATTTCCACCCAAATCATATGCACCTACTTAGAAAGTTCATTTTTCTCGTTTTTTTTAAATAGAAATCTAACGTTATCAATTTTGTATGTAACACAAACAAGTTATTTCACTCAATAATAATGATGTTTTGATTATGTAGAGCTTGCAGTTGTGTCCCCTTTTGATACACTCATACTCCTTTTTGTTTTTTTACGCACCGAGGCAAAGTGACATGAAAGTAGGTCTGGTCGGTTGGCGCGGGATGGTAGGTTCCGTCCTTATGCAACGTATGGTTGAAGAGAATGATTTTGCTCATTTTGAGCCATTTTATTTCTCTACCAGTAATGCCGGTGGTGAAGCACCAGCGTTTGGCGGTAAAACTGCCCCAGCACTTATGGATGCAACGGACATTAACAGTCTGAAGCAAATGGATGTCATTATTACCTGTCAAGGTGGCGACTATACCTCAGACGTGTTCCCGAAACTGAAAGCCGAAGGCTGGAACGGTTACTGGATTGATGCAGCATCTACCCTGCGTATGGATGATGAGGCAATTATCGTACTTGATCCGGTGAACATGAACGTGATTAAAGACGGTCTGGTGAAAGGCACCAAAACATTTGTGGGCGGTAACTGTACGGTTTCACTCATGTTGATGGGCTTAGGCGGTCTGTTCCAGAACAATCTGGTGGAATGGGCAACCTCGATGACTTATCAGGCTGCTTCTGGTGCAGGCGCGCAAAACATGCGTGAACTGATCACCGGTATGGGCTACCTGTATAACAACACCAAAGAACTGCTAGATGACCCACGTTCTCCAATTCTGGACATCGACTCTAAAATTGCTGAACTGCAACGTGGCGAAGGTTTCCCGTCAGCCAACTTTGGTGTACCGCTTGCTGGCTCTTTAATTCCATATATCGACAAACAGCTGGAAAATGGCCAGTCGAAAGAAGAATGGAAAGGTCAGTCTGAAACCAACAAGATTTTAGGCAACCAGCAAATCGTACCAATTGATGGTCACTGTGTCCGTATTGGTGCCATGCGTTGTCACTCTCAGGCCCTTACCCTGAAACTGCGTAAAGATGTACCTCTGGATGAAATCGAAGATATCATCGCCAGCGCCAATGACTGGTCGAAAGTGGTACCAAATACCCGTGAAGCCTCTATGACAGATTTAACCCCTGTTGCAGTAACCGGTACCTTAACTGTTCCTGTGGGCCGTTTACGCAAGCTGAACATGGGTAAAGAATACCTGGGCGCGTTCACCGTCGGTGACCAGTTGCTTTGGGGTGCGGCAGAACCATTACGCCGTATGCTACGCATCTTAATTGACTATAAAAACGCGTAAGCCTTTTAAGCAAAAGTAAATTACCAAAAGCCGATCTGAAAAGATCGGCTTTTTATGTAACTAGCCTGTAAATATTTTACAATCGACTTACAACTCGCTAATCTATTCTTTTCGCTATGCGATAAATGACCGAGCTAACGATTAAGATGACCGTATATAACAAATTAAAGATCGCGATTTTAGCTATTCTTGCCTCACAACATATTCATGCGATTAATGTCGATCCTGTTCAGATTCAGTCAGCACCTGGGGAATTGCTGTATGCTGAAATGAACTTCCGTCAGTCCAATGTCAATGCGCCGATTGAAGTCAGTCTGGCCTCGGCAGAAGACTTGATGGCCATTGGTGCCAGCCATCGTCCACCGGGTCATTTAAATTTCTTTACCCGACGTGATGGTGCCGGCAACGGGGTGATTACCATTACCTCTTCTCGGCCACTGACCGATACCGAACTGAATATTGTGGTCAAAATTCGTGAAGGCTCGGCCACGCGTTTACAGCATATTAAAACCTCACTAAAACGCAGTACCCTGGCAGAACAACGCGCGCAGTTGCAACCGAAAGAGCAGCCACTAACACCGGTCATGGTCGTGAATGAACGGGACATTGCCTTAAACTTGCCGACCAGTACCGCCTATACCACAGCCACGGCATCTGCCAGCACCACGCGCAGTGTAGAAGCACCCCTAGCGATTCAAGCCAGCCCGCCACCGGCTTTAAGTCCATCAACTACAGCAGCTGTCAGCGCAGCAGCACAGCCGGCTGCAAGCCCTGTGTCAGCGGTTACGCCATCAACTCCGGCGACATCAGCTCAACCGGCCTCTACACATAACGCGGGCAACACAGCTGCCGTAAATACATCTGCCTCGGTTTCAGCAGATCCACTGGTCAAGAAATATGCCGAGCAGTTAAAAGCGCAGCAACAGCAAGCACCGGCAAAGCCGGCACCGGTTACAGCACCCAAAGCACCTGCTCCATCTGCGCCAGCATCAACCACAGCACGGCATGTGGTGCAATCCAATGAATCGCTATGGGCCATTGCCTCACGTATCGCCGCAGAGAACCAGCAGCCGGTCGGCGAAGTGATGCAGCAGATTAAAGCCCACAATGAACATGCCTTTATTCAGGGCGATGCCAACCGTTTACGCCGCGGTGCAACCTTGAATTTACAGGCCGTCAGCAGCGGGCAAAAAGCCGCGAAAAAGACCGTGCCAATCCCGGCAACCCAGCCTTCACGCCAGTCTGGCAAGGCCAAATACCGGATCAGTCAGGCCGAAATGAGTCTGGTGGCAGAAAATCAGCAAGATTCTGCCCAAGGTTCTGCCAAAAAGAACACACAAAGCGCGCAAACCTCAGAAGAGTTGTCACTAAAAGTTATGACAGCGCGTGAGAAAACCGTTAAATTACAGAGAAACGTAACACAGTTAGAATTGGCATTAAGTCAGAAGGATCAAAGAATTCAATTACTCAATGCGCGTCTTGCTGAATTGCAACAACAGTTGAAAAAGCAACAAGCCGAAAATAAGCCAAAACTCTAACGTATTACTCAACATGATTTTTTTCAGGAGAGATGGTTTATCCCTCTCTGCCTAAGGGGTAGCAACATGCTGATTTATGTGATTCCATTTATTTTGTTACTGGTCATCGCGCTGGTGTTAAAAAAGCGTGAAGCCAATAAAGAATCCGAACCAGCAGCAAAAAAACCGGCTGCAGCCAGTAAAACCAAGGCCAAGAAAAGCACCACTACGAAGAAAACTACGGTCAAAACTGCCATAGTGGCCGAGCCTGTTGCCGAACCACAAGGAAGCACACCACTTCCGGCAGATTTACGCCAGACCATTGAGACCCAGATTCGTGACCGTAACTTTTTCTCGGCCGAAGCGCAGATTAATCAGGCGCTGAAACGTGACCCGTCGTTGCATGAACTGTATCTGCTGTTACTGGACGTGCATCTGACCCAAAAAGATGAATTTGCCACCCGCCAATTGCTGGATCATCTGAAGAATCTGGGATTGGAAGATATTCTGGCTCAGGCTGAAGCTAAAATCGAAGCACAGAAAGCTTCTCAAACCAAAGCAGAAACACCGGCCTCTGCAGCGCCAACTACTGCAGCATTTTCTGAAACACCAGTTAGCGCAAAAACACAACCCCCTGCGGATTTTGATGCACTGATTCAATCCAGCAGTTCAAGCACAGCCAGCACGTCATTTGACCAGTTACAACAGTCACTCAAAACCGAAACGCCAGTCGCAAAAACCGAAAGCGCTCCGGTACCAGATCTGGAATTTACCCCAAGTACCTCGGCTGCGCCTGTTAACACCCCTGCGCCAGCAAAAGCAGAAGAAGTTCAACCTCTTGAATTTAATCTGTCTTTTGACTCGGCTGCCGGCACACAAGCAGCTACACCGATCGAACCGGCTCCAGCAGCAGCGCAGGAACCTCAGGCATTAGATTTCTCGTTTGAGCTGGAACCAACACCAACCCAAGCTGCACCGGTAACACCGGTTGAGCCAGTGACTCCGGCTGCACAAGAACCTCAGGCACTGGATTTCTCGTTTGAGCTGGAAAAGACTGCAACTGAAGCCACACCTGCGACCACACCAGCTGTCACCACCCCACCTGCGGAAGAAAAATCAGAATTTAGTTTTGATTTCTCGATCAGTCCTACACCGGTGGCTGAACAGCCGGTAGAACCTGCGGTTACCGCACCAACAGACACTGCACCGCTGTTCCAGTTTGACCTAGATAGCGCACCAACCATTGAAGCGACACCAGCAACGCCTGAAGCACCAATGGTTGAAGAACCCGCTATGGCTGCCGTGGCGGCAACCGCGGTTGATCCGCATGATCCGCTGATTCAGTCCTTCCCTGAACTGGCCGAAGTCAATGAAATCCAGCTGAATCTGGAGCTAGCTCAGCAATATATTGAGCTGGGTGCCTATGATGCGGCCCGTGCCCTGCTGGCAGAAAAAGAAGCAAACTATTCTGCAGCACAGCAGCAACACGCCACGCAGTTACTCAATCAAATAGCTTCTTAAAGTAAATCTCACTAAGATAAAGCAGTCATCCTTGGCTGCTTTTTTTATGATGAAAAAAATTGCATTAATTTATATGGGCGGTACCTTTGGCTGTGTCGGTGAGCCACTCAGCCCCATGCCTGCAAAGCAGTTTCTTCCCCAGCTGCGTCATGTGCTACCGCTACATCTGTCGGTAGAATGTTTTGTGGCGCCGGTGATTCAGGACAGCAGCCGCTGTACCGCGACCGACTGGTTACGTCTGGTGCAGTTTATCCAGCAGCTGCAGTTACAACAGTTTCAGCATTTTGTCGTCATTCATGGCACCGATACTTTAAGCTATGCCAGTGCCGTGCTGGCACACTTTATCGCGCAGTCTGCACATGTAGTGCTGACTGGCAGCCAGTATCCACTGCTGACCATAGATGGACAGAACACCCGTGACTTCAGCGATGCGCTGGATAACCTGAATTTTGCCCTGGAATCGGTGCTGCAATTGCCGGTTGGCGTGTATCTGGCGTTTCATCATCAATGTTTCCATGGTCGCAGCGCCTTAAAATGCCACACCACCGAGCTGGATGCCTTTCAGGGTCAGGCCGCCAGCAGTGCTTTAAATCAAAAAGAACAAGCCGCCTACTTGGTACAGGCTGCAGATCTGGACAAAGCACAACACTTCAACTGCATGAGTGTGATGATGCAGCCGATTGGTTTAGAGCAGCAGCTCGCCAATTTGAAACTGATCGCCCAGCAGCCACCGCATTGCCTGATTTTACAAGGCTTTGGTACTGGTAATCTGGCTGTAAATGAAACACTCCTGACGTTGCTACAGTCCTTACAGACGCAAGATTGTGCCGTGATTCTGACCACCCAAGTGCCATTTGGCCCATTGGATCAGCGTTATGCGATCAGCAGCTGGATCCAGAACAGTAAAATTTTAGTCAATGATGGCTTTGGACATGCAGATCTGTATGCAAAAGCATTAAAAATGTATTTACAATACCCGCGCAGAGAACAATGGCAACAGCATTGGTATGACTAAGGCCAATTTGAGGTGAATATGCAACGTTTTGCGGTCGGGATTGAATTTTGTGGTATTCGCTACCGGGGCTGGCAAACCCAGCAACCAGGCGTCCCGAGCGTGCAGGAAACGCTGGAAAAGGTCCTCTCCAAAATTGCCAATGAACCGATTATCCTGCATGGCGCTGGCCGTACCGATGCAGGCGTGCATGCCACCAACATGGTGGCACATTTCGACACGGCAGCCATTCGCCCTGAACGCGGCTGGCTGATGGGAGCCAATAGCCAGCTACCCAAAGACATTGCCATTCAGTGGATTAAGGCTATGGACATGGATTTTCATGCCCGCTTTAAGGCCTGTGCGCGCCGCTACCGTTATGTGGTCTATAACCATCCACAGCGCCCGGCCCTGCTGCATAAACAGGTCACCCATGCCTACTATGCGCTGGATGTCGACAAGATGATTGCTGCCGCGCAAAAGTTTGAAGGCACGCATAATTTTGAAAGTTTTCGTGCCGCAGCCTGTCAGTCCAATCAGCCGGTCCGTACCGTCAGCCATTGCCGCCTGATCCGTCATGGGCATTATTTGGTGCTCGATATTCAGGCCGATGGTTTCCTGCATCATATGGTGCGGAATATCATGGGCTGTCTGCTGGAAATTGGCCAAGGTATGTATGATATTGACCATATTGATACAATTTTTGCCGCACAGGATCGTAAAGCGGCTGGCATTACCGCCCCACCCGATGGCCTGTACTTTATCCAGGCGCACTATCCAGAGCAGTTTGACTTGCCTCAAGTGCCTTTAGGTCCGCATTGGCTGAATATGCCGGAATAATTGTATTCCGCCCCCCCTTTTACTCAGGGAGTGGTTTCATTCTTGCCACTCCAAGCTTTAAAAACGAAAGTCACCCTTGCATCAAGCGGCAACTCTAAAAAAATCCCCCTTTAATCAAGGGGGACTGCGGAGATGCTTAACGCTGTTTACGTTTCCGGTACTCGACCGGTGTTTCATTGGTCCAGCGTTTAAAGGCCCGGTAAAAGGTACTCGGTTCAGAAAATCCGGTCAGATACACAATCCGTTCCACGCTTTCATTGGTATTGGCCAGCAGCTTTTTAGCCAGACGACAACGATAATCCGAGAGAATCTGCTGGAAACTGGTATTGGCCTCGCTCAGCTGGGTACGTAAACGACGCGGCGTGATATTCAGCTGCGCAGCCACGGTTTCCAATGTGGTTTCCCCGCTTTCCAGGGTCGAGCCAATCGCCCGGCGTACTTCACCGACCAGATCATAACGCGCCAGTTCCTGTAGTTTCTCCAGCGCCAGCTGCTCATGTAACTGTAATAGCTCCGGCTCGGCCTGCCACAGCGGGTATTCTAAAATGGAAGGATCGAAATACAACCGTGTTTCATTCTGCCCCAGACTGACCGGACACTCATAGACCCGGAAATATTCATCATCGGCAGCGCCCTGCTGGAAATTAAAGTCGATATATAGCGGCTGGAATTTGCCTTCGGTAATAAACTTGAAGAAACGTAAAATGCCCGACATGGCACATTCAGAAAAGTGACGATTGACAATATTGTCAGCCCACGGCTGTTGACCATTGGTTAAATAACAGCGGTCATCTTCAATCACCAGTTTGGCATCAAAGGCATCACTGATTAAACGCTGATAGGCCAGTGCCCGTTTTAAACCTTCACCAAAGTTTTCCGAAGAAATAAACAGATGCTCAATCACCTGCCCCCGATAGAGTGGCAAATGTTCACCCAGATGCAAACCAATATCCGGGTCACGGCTGACTTCTTCCGCCGCCACCCAAAACGCATACTGCGCGCCCAAAGGCGTACGATCATTGGCCTCAACCTGATTAAGTGCGACACCTGCTTTTGTTAATATTTCTTCGGTTGGCAAACCGGCACGACGAATCGCTTGGTAGCCTAATCGCAATACAACCGATGCATCAGTTAGCTGACCCACGCAAAGACCTTCCTTGTATGTTCTTCATTTATACTTAAAAAGATTGATTTTAGATTAACTGTGATTGACCAAACTGACAACCATCCACCACGTTTTTTTGTAGAAAAAATTTAAATGTTTTGTTCGCTTATTTTACTGACAGATGATTCATCTGCGGCGGGTTTCACCTTGATTTTTTCAAAAAAATTGACTATAATTTGCGCCTTTCCAATTTGATCATCAGGTAGGCTATGGCCAATAAAGAGGAACTCATCGAGTTCGAAGGCGTTGTCACCGAAACGCTTCCTAATACTATGTTCCGTGTACGTTTAGAAAACGGTCACGAGGTGATTGCCCATATTTCAGGTAAAATGCGCAAGCACTATATTCGCATTTTAACTGGCGACAGCGTGAAAGTTGAAATGACGCCTTATGACTTAACGAAAGGTCGTATTACCTATCGTGCACGCTAAGTTTTAGCGCAAGCAAAAAGCCACCTTCAACAGTGGCTTTTTTATTGGCTGCTGATGCTGTGTAACAGCCAAGAATGGCGTCGAGATCTGCCGCTTATCGAATATACACATATTTTTAGGCTGTCCTTGCCTAGAATGAAGTTTTATTCAATGGAGATCGCGCATGTTTGTCTCTCGCTCCGTTGCTTTGGCGCTCCTCGCGTTCAGTCTCTCCGCTTGTGTAACCACGCCGTCCAGTACCCGAGCTGAACGTGATGCCTATCTGGCCCAATTTGTCGGCCAGTCCAGCCAGCAGATTCGCCAGCAGCTCGATTTAAGCCTGCTCGGTTACGAACAGGTCAGTTCACCACAAATCAGCCCACAGGCGCTCACCTACACCGTTATACGCCCAATCAGCATTCCGATTCCTGTATCGAATGCCCCGGCCACCGGTCCAGCCCATATTCCAGCGCCCATTGGCCCAGCCAACAGCTATAATGTTAACCTGCACTGCCAGATTGTGTTCCGGCTGGAACAGAATATTGCCCACTCTGTACACTATACCGGTCGCACCTGTTAAGCGCTGAATCTAGACCTAGCTATTCAATAGCCATAAAAAAACGCAGCCTGCAGCTGCGTTTTTTGATTTGCTGTCGAGACTTAGCCCAATGCAGCAACCACAGCCTGACCCATTTCCTGAGTACCCACTTTATTCATGCCTTCAGACATGATGTCAGCCGTACGTAAACCTTGATCAAGCACATTGCCCACTGCATCTTCAATCGCTTTCGCGGCAGCTTCTTCACGGAAGGTATAACGCAGCATCATTGCCACAGACAAGATGGTCGCCAACGGGTTGGCAATGTTCTGGCCAGCGATGTCTGGTGCTGAACCATGACATGGCTCATACATACCTTTGCCATTTTCATCTAGCGACGCTGATGGCAACATACCGATAGAACCGGTTAGCATTGCTGCTTCATCAGACAGGATGTCACCAAACAGGTTACCGGTTACCAGTACGTCAAACTGTTTTGGTGCACGTACCAATTGCATTGCCGCATTGTCGACATACATGTGTGACAGGTTGATTTCTGGATATTGTTCAGCGTGTAACTGGGTCACGGTCTGTTTCCACAGCTCAGTTACTTCCAGCACGTTGGCTTTGTCCACCGAGCAGACTTTACCACCACGCAGTTTGGCCATTTCAAAAGCCACTTTGGCAATACGCTTGATTTCTGATTCAGCATAGACGTCGGTGTTAAAGCCCTGTTTCTCGCCATTTTCCAGCTCGCGAATACCACGTGGCTGACCAAAGTAAATCCCACCCGTCAGTTCACGTACAATCAGGATATCCAGACCCGATACAATTTCCGGCTTTAAGCTAGACGCATCAGCCAGTTGCGGATACAGAATCGCTGGACGCAGGTTAGCAAACAGGTTTAATTCGCTACGTAATTTTAACAGGCCACGTTCCGGGCGGATCGAACGCTCAATCGTATCCCATTTTGGACCACCAACTGCACCGAGCAATAAAGCATCGGCTTTTTTCGCCTGTTCAGACGTCACATCCGGATAAGGTGAACCATGCGCATCAATCGCGGCACCACCTAACAATCCCTGTTCCCACGTCAAGCCCAGATTGAACTTTTCATTAACACGCGTAAGCACCTGCTCCGCTGCTGTGACGATTTCTGGGCCAATACCGTCACCGGCAAGAATCAAAATATGTTTTGACATGAGTTTTTCCATTTCCTGTAGCAGTCAACGACTGTGGAGACTAAATTTTCTGTTCCACAAATTCCCCCAGTCCATGTAAGACATTATAAGGTTTGCAGAAACGTCGAATAATTTTCTGGTTTTGTAAAAGATCCACACACAGCGGCTCTGGCGCCGAAACATTCAGCAGACTGCCTTTATGCTTGCTGCGGTCACGGTACATTTTAAAAGTGTACGTTTGACGCGGCTTAAACTGATGAATGACGTGCAAGGTTTCGGCCTGATCACGGGAAATCGGATAGAACCGGATCACCACTTCATGCTGTTTGGCCGGAACCGACAGATATAGCGGATTAGGCTGTCGTAGTGAATCTGCCTGCAAGCGCACCAATCCCTGCTTGATGGCTTCACGACTCAGACGCTGACTTTCAGCATCCATGATCATGACCCGGTTCAAGCGCTCAAACTCGCAATGCTCGGTACCTGAACAATAAATACGTGCATTGGATTGGGATGCCTGTGTCTCTTTTACCTGTTTTAGACGTGCTGTATCCCAGGTTTGACATGCTGTTAACAGCGTAGCCACTCCCCCCAATACAGCAAGCCGACGAAAAACCTTCAACATAGCCCGAGCCCAACCTCATCAAAAAGCAGAATATTTAAATTATTATGCCTTGAATGTTAACAAGAGTTCGACGCCCGTGCTATGCCTATTTACGAAATAACTTAAGCTTGAATTTCCGCAAACACCCACGGACGCGCGGCTTTGGTTTTCTCCTCATACGCGCGAATATCATCGGCATCTTGCAAGGTCAAACCAATATCATCCAGACCGTTTAACAGGCAATGCTTGCGGAATGGATCAACTTCAAACTTGAATGCTTCACCGTTTGGCGTACGGACTTCCTGTGCTTCAAGGTCAATAGTTAACTGATAACCTTCATTGGCTGCACATTCCTTAAATAGCTGATCAACCTGCGCTTCGGTTAAAATCACCGGTAACATGCCGTTTTTAAAGCAGTTATTAAAGAAGATATCCGCAAAACTTGGGGCAATGACTGTACGCAAGCCGTATTCACTTAAAGCCCACGGCGCATGCTCACGGCTGGAACCGCAACCAAAGTTGGCACGTGAAATTAAAATGCTGGCGCCCTGATAACGCGGCTGGTTCAAGACGAAATCTGGGTTTTTAGGACGGGTTGAATTGTCCTGACCCGGATAGCCTTCATCTAAATAACGCAATTCATCAAACAGGTTGTCACCGAAACCGGTACGTTTGATTGATTTCAAGAACTGTTTTGGAATAATTAAATCGGTATCGACATTGGCACGATCTAAAGGTGCAACGATACCCTGTTCAACGGTATAAGCTTTCATATTTATGTTCCAATGAATCCGTAGTCTCTCTCACATCCGCTCCAGCAAGGAGCGGCCTGGGATGAGGGCTTAAACTTAGAATGAACGAACATCCACAAAGTGACCGGCAATTGCCGCTGCTGCTGCCATGGCCGGGCTGACCAGATGGGTACGACCACCATTGCCCTGACGACCTTCAAAGTTACGGTTTGAGGTCGATGCACAGTGCTCGCCTGGCTGTAACTTGTCGGCATTCATGGCCAGACACATCGAGCAGCCTGGTTCACGCCATTCAAAACCGGCTTCCAGGAAGACCTTGTCCAAACCTTCTGCTTCTGCCTGCTGTTTGACCAAACCAGAACCTGGTACCACCATCGCCTGTTTAATGCTTGGCGCTACTTTACGGCCTTTAATCACGTCTGCCGCAGCACGGATATCTTCAATACGCGAGTTGGTGCATGAACCAATAAAGACACGATCCAGCTGGATATCTGCCAAAGCCTGACCAGCAGTTAAGCCCATATATTGATAAGCACGGGTCCAGTCATTGCGCTGTACCTCATCTTTGGCCTGTTCCAAAGTTGGTACTGCCTGAGAAACCGGAATGACCATTTCAGGTGAAGTACCCCAAGACACTTGTGGTTCAATCTCTTCGCCCTGTAATACCACGACAGTATCAAAATGCGCATCGGCATCTGAATGCAAGGTATTCCAGTACGCCACAGCCTGATCCCATTGCTCGCCTTTTGGTGCATAAGGACGGTCTTTTACATATTCAATGGTTTTTTCATCAACCGCGACCATACCGACACGTGCACCGGCTTCAATTGCCATGTTACACACGGTCATACGGCCTTCAATCGACATATCACGGAACACCTGACCGCCAAATTCAATGGCATGGCCCGTACCACCTGCTGTACCAATTTTGGCAATAATCGCCAGCACCACGTCTTTCGGGGTCACGCCCTGACCCAACTGACCATCTACGCGTACCAGCATGTTTTTCATTTTCTTCTGAATTAAACATTGCGTGGCCAACACGTGCTCAACTTCTGAAGTTCCGATCCCGTGTGCCAGACAACCAAAGGCACCATGGGTCGCGGTATGCGAGTCGCCACATACCACCGTCATTCCCGGCAAGGTTAAACCCTGCTCTGGTCCAACCACGTGAGCAATCCCCTGACGGATATCGTTAATATCAAATTCAACGATATTAAAAGTCTTACAGTTATCGTCTAAGGTTTGCACCTGAATACGCGAAGTATCATCTTCAATACCGGCTACGCCCTGCTCACGCTCTTTTTTCGAGGTCGGTACATTATGGTCCGGAGTCGCAATATTGGCACTTAAACGCCATGGCTGACGGCCAGCCAGTTGCAAACCTTCAAAGGCCTGTGGAGAGGTAACTTCATGCAACAAATGACGGTCGATGTACAATAAAGCCGAACCATCATCACGCTGTTTTACCAAGTGGTCATCCCACAATTTGTCATATAATGTTTTTGCTTTTTGGGTTTCGCCTGCCATGTCGATGTGCTCCACTGGACTGGGTAATTCTGTCATTAATTTCGATTATAACCACACAATTACATAAATCTAATTTATCATTTTTATCAGTTAAAAAACTTTATGGAATAAATATAATTGATTTTTGCTCAGATTAACATCTGATTAAAAATTCAATTTTCCGATTGAATTTTACAAAATATTCGTTTTTACAAATTAATTCGTACTGACTATGATGATGTTATCAGCACTGAATTGTAGATACGAGGAACATCATCATGGCGCATATTCAAAACTTTGTCGCAAACAACCAGCGAATGTTTAAAAAGACTTTTAGCTACTATGTGATGCACATTACGGTGGCCATGCTTGTCGGCTATTTCGTTACCGGCAGTCTGTGGATGGCCATTACCTTAAGCTTATTGGAACCAACAGTACAGGCGGTGGCCTATTTTATTCATGAACGCATGTGGGAAAAGAAAGCACAAGACGGCACAGAGGAAATCACCGCCTAGCCTATTTTTCGCCCGGTGTTCCTCCCAAAAGATCATCTTCAGGATGATCTTTTTTATTTTAATATAACTTAAATTACTGTTTTTAAAATATTTATATTCAAGTTATGGTTGTTGAACTTCAATTTATAGAAAAATAATCTTTGATTAATTCTAAAAATTTCTAAATAATAATTTTAAGCATAAAAAATCTTTATAGGTGATTGCGATGAATCTTGCAGCATTTGAAGCTTTTGTAAAAGTCATGGAAACCGGTTCGATTTCTCTGGCCGCCGATCAGCTGTTTATTACCCAGCCCGCAGTCACCAAACGGATTCATAGCCTGGAAGAATATTTTGGGGTCAAGCTGTTTGAGTCGGCCGGCCGTGGCGTGCAGGCAACCCATGCTGCGCATTCGCTGTTACCCAAAGTCAAAAACTGGCTAAATGAACTGGGCGATATTCATCATACTTTAAGCCATGAACAGGGCCAGGTGCAGGGTCGCCTGAAAATTGGCACCAGTCATCATATTGGCCTGCATCATCTGCCCGATCATTTGCGTCGCTATGTCCAAGATTTCCCCGATGTCACCTTAGATGTGCATTTTGTCGATTCGGAACAGGCGCATGAACAGGTGCTGGCCGGTGATCTGGAACTGGCCTTTTTAACCCTGCCACCGCAAGGTGATGACCGGCTGCAATATGTCACCATCTGGAATGATCCGCTGGTGTTTGTGGCTGCGCCTTTTCATCCGCTGGCCCAGCAGAAAAGACTGAAACTGGAAGATTTAACCCAGTTCCCGAGCCTGCTACCAGCAGCACAGACCTATACCAGCCAGATTACCCTGGCCGAGTTTGAAAAACAGGGCGTGAAGCCGAAGATCACCATGAGCAATAACCCGCTGGAATCCATCCGCATGCTGGTGTCGATTGGACTGGGCTGGTCAGTGTTACCGAAAACCCTGATTAATCAGGACTTGCAACAGCTGGATATTAATCTGGAAATGAACCGCCAGCTGGGCATGGTCTGGCATCCGGGACGCACACAGTCCAAAGCGGCGCAGGCGCTGGTTAACTTTATGCAGCAGCCGGACTAGGTTCATCGACCGGTCGCATCCTTCTGTACAGTTACTGAACAAAACAGCACGCTGCTCCAAATTGGCGTAATTTGAAAAGACAAGGTGCCCGCACAAGACACCAGGATCTTTATAAAAATGATGCAGGAGCAGAGTGATGAACCAGACCACTTCCCCGCTTGCCTATTCCCCTTCGTTCAGTTCAGCCCAGGCGCTCCAGCAGCGCCTAGCCGGCAGTGCACCGCCTTTACAGCCCAGTCCACGGCTGGATGTCACGCAGGCCGATACGCTACGTGCCACCCTCAAGCAGTATTTTCTGCAAACCTTTGACTGTTATGAATCATTGTTTAGCTGCCTCAACGGCGATGAGGCCTTTTATCACAAGCCGATTGCGCTGCGCCATCCGCTGATTTTTTACTATGGCCATACCGCGACATTTTTCATCAACAAACTGCTGCTCAGCAAACTGATTGAACAGCGTATCAATCCACATTTTGAATCCATCTTTGCGGTGGGTGTGGATGAGATGAGCTGGGATGACCTGGATGACAGCCGTTATGACTGGCCGACACCCGCGCAGGTGAAACACTACCGCGATCAGGTGCGTGCCACGGTGCTGGAAATTATTGAACAGGCACCGCTCAGCACGCCAATTGACTGGCAACATCCGTGGTGGTCGATTCTGATGGGCATTGAACACGAGCGGATTCATCTGGAAACCTCCTCCGTGCTGATTCGCCAGCATGCCCTTGACTATGTCCAGACACAGCCACCATGGCGGCCAAATATCCTGACTAACACCGCACCAGAGAATGCGTTGCTTCCAGTGGCAGCCGGCCGGGTACAGCTCGGTAAGGAGCGGCACGACCCGGTTTACGGCTGGGACAATGAATATGGCCAATATCAGGCAGAGGTAGCGGCGTTTGCGGCCAGCCGCTATCTGGTCAGCAATCAGGAATTTCTGGCCTTTGTTGAAGATGCCGGCTATCAGAACGCAAACTATTGGGAAGATGAAGGCTGGCAATGGCGCAGCTTTGCCCAGGCCAAATATCCGACCTTCTGGCGTAAACACGGGCCGGACTGGTCACTCCGGCTGCTGACCGAAGAAGTACCAATGCCGTGGGACTGGCCGGCGGAGGTGAATTATCATGAGGCCAAAGCCTTTTGCCACTGGAAAGCGAAGCAAACTGGTCAGCCAGTACGACTGCCCACCGAAGAGGAATGGTATCGGCTGGTACAGCTGGCTGGCGTAAATGAGCCGTCTGCACCTGCCAATCTGGCGCTGGCCTATGGTGCTTCCTCCTGTCCGGTCAATACCTTCCCGCATGGCGATTTTTATGACCTGCGCGGCAATGTCTGGCAATGGACCGAAACCCCGATTTATCCATTTCCCGGTTTTGTGGTGTATCCGATTTATGATGATTTCAGCACCCCGACCTTTGATGGCCGGCATAATCTGCTCAAAGGCGGTTCCTGGATTTCTGCCGGCAATGAAGCCGAACTGGCCTCACGCTATGCCTTTCGCCGGCATTTTTTCCAGCATGCCGGTTTCCGTTATGTGGTTTCTGATCAGGAGCCGCTGGCGATTCAATCACAATATGAAACCGACCGGCTGGTGTCTGAATATCTGGAATTTCAGTATGGCCGTGAATATTTTGGCGTGGCCAATTTTGCCCAGACACTGGTGCAACTGGCCCTGACCCAGCTGGCCGACAGACCACGACGTAAAGCACTGGATATTGGCTGTGCTACCGGCCGCGCCAGCTTTGAACTGGCCCGTTATTTTGATGAAGTGGTCGGGATTGATTTTTCAGCGCGCTTTATCCAGAACGGCGTCAAACTGGCACAGGGCGAAACCCTGCATTACAGCATGTGCACCGAAGGTGAACTGGTGGATTATCATGCCTGTGATTTAGCCCAGCTTGGACTGGCGGAGGTCCGGGACAAAGTCCAGTTTTACCAGGGTGATGCCTGTAATCTTAAAGCGATTTTCAGAGGCTATGATTTTATTCTGGCAGCCAACTTAATTGACCGGCTGCATCATCCGGCGCAGTTTTTAAGCCAGATTCATACACGGCTGAATATGGGCGGCATTCTGATGCTCAGCTCACCCTATACCTGGATGGAAGAACACACTGTCCGCAGTGAATGGCTGGGTGGCTTTAAAAAAGATGGCGAAAACTGGAGCAGTCTGGATGGCTTAACAGCCTTGCTAGAGCCGCATTTCCGTTTAATGACTGAACCGCAGGACATCCCTTTTGTGATTCGGGAAACCCAGCGCAAGTTTCAGCATACCTATGCGCAGGTCAGCTTCTGGGAACGGATTGCCTAAATGGATAGAAAAGAAAGTGAGGGATCAGGCCAAATTCCGGATTTGGCCTGATGATCTGGAGATTTGAACGAACGATTTAACGGCGAGGCACAGAGTCTTCATGCAGCGCTTCATTCAGCTGGTCGACCGTAATGGCCCACTCCCCATCCGAGGCAATTTTTTCAGCTAAAAACTGACGTTGACCATCACTCCAGAATTCTGCATCCATAATATGAATTTCCGCCGCCAGTTGATGCTGGCCGATAAAATCTTGAATCGCCTGTTCGCTGGAGTCCAGGCCCAGTTGTTCAAACAGATTGGTCATTCTTGGTCGGGTTTGGCGCATGCGTGAATCTCCCTGTTGTTGTTCTTGTCTTCACCATAGCATATAAAACTGCAAATCCTAGTGCTGTTAAAAAAATTTCACCTTTTCATAAATTTGCAAGATAGATGACAACCAGCTCAGACAAAAAACAGGGCCAGTTATAGCGGCCCTGTCTGCTGATCTTGGTGTAGATGAACTGCGCTTTTATTCAGCAGCAATCGACCAGTCCTGAATCTCCCAGCCCTGCTCGACCGCCAAGGCCCGCAGACGATCATCCGGATTCACCGCAATGGCGTGGTCTGCATATTCTAGCAAGAAACGGTCATTGATTGAATCTGAATAAGCCCAGGATTCGGTCACCTCACGTCCGGCCAGCCACTGTTCCAGACGTACCAGTTTGCCCTGCTGATAACAGGCAGTATTGATGACCTTACCGGTATATTTGCCATCGACCACTTCGGCATTGGTGGCAATGATTTCGCTAATGCCAAATTCACGGAAAATTGGCGCAGTAATAAAATCCGAAGTCGCGGTAATGCCGACCAGTGCATGTCCGGCCTCACGATGACGCTGAATCGCCTTAAAACCTTCCGGGCGCATTTGTGGACGAATCACTTTTTGCATAAACAACTCATGCAGTTCGGTCAGGTAGTGTGACTCGTGCTGGGTCAGAAATTCAAACACAAATTCGTTATAGGCAATCGGGTCAAGCTGGCCGGCTTTGTAATCTTCATAAAATTTGTCATTCATGGCGCGGTGATGAACCGGATCGACCAGACCTTCATTGACTAAAAACTCACCCCAGGAATGATCCGAATCTGTATTTAACAAGGTGTGATCGAGATCAAATAGCGCCAATTTCATGAAAATACTCGTAAAAACTGAAATTTAAGAAAAAATTTGTAAATCTATCTCCGCTAGTCGATAGAAATTCGTTAAGATCATAGCAATTTTAACATTTTTAAACTTTGCTTTTTTTCGTGTTGGATACAGAAATAAAAATCCCCGGAAGCAAAGGCATAATTTACAGAATATTTAGGTAGCCAAATGATCGACTCAGAAGGTTTCCGACCCAATGTCGGGATCATTTTGGCAAACGACTTTGGACAGGTTTTATGGGCAAAACGCATTGGACACAATGCATGGCAATTTCCACAAGGAGGTATCCAGCATGGAGAAACCCCTGAGCAGGCACTTTATCGTGAGCTGAGAGAAGAAGTTGGCTTACTGCCCGAACACGTTCAAATTATCGCACAAACGAAAGGTTGGCTGCGTTACCGTTTGCCGCACCGTTACATCCGGCCCGATTCCGATCCGGTATGTATTGGTCAAAAACAGAAATGGTTTTTACTCAAACTCACGGCCTCGGCCCAGTTGATTCAGCTCAACCTGTCCGATCCGCCCGAGTTTGATCAATGGCAGTGGGTCAGTTACTGGTACCCACTGGGTCAGGTCGTGAATTTTAAACGCGATGTGTACCGCAAGGCGATGGTGGAATTATGTCATCAATTGCCATCTAAGAAAGCCTGAAAAAAGCTGTATGATCATGCAGATTTTTTAAACGACTCTTGCTATAAAGAGAACAGAACTGGAACGCTGATTTGGAGCAGACTTTATGTCGAATATGCAACTGGATACCCTAAGACGCATTGTGCAGGAAATTAATGCGTCCACCAGTTTGCATGAATCGCTCGACATTATGGTCAATCAGGTTGCTGAAGCCATGCATGTCGATGTCTGCTCTATTTACCTGCTTGATGAGCGCAACCAGCGTTATCTGCTGATGGCCTCTAAGGGTTTGAATCCGGAAGCGGTCGGCCACGTGTCCCTACATACCGGTGAAGGTCTGGTGGGGCTGGTCGGCCAGCGCGAAGAAATCGTCAACCTGGATGATGCACCCAAACATGAACGCTTCCTGTATTTACCGGAAACCGGCGAAGAAATTTATAATTCCTTCCTCGGCGTGCCGGTCATGTACCGTCGTAAGGTCATGGGCGTACTGGTGGTGCAGAACAAGGAATGTCAGGACTTTAGCGAAGCGGCTGAATCCTTTCTGGTCACGCTCTGCGCCCAGCTCTCTGGCGTGATTGCGCATGCGCATGCTGTTGGCAATATTGATGTCTTTCGTAAACCCAGCAATCTGCCGGCCTACAAAACCTTCCAGGGCGTTTCCGGCTCGGGCGGGATTGCGCTTGGCCGCGCGGTCATTCTCTATCCACCAGCAGATTTGGCCGCGGTACCCGACCGTGAAGCCGATGACATCAGCGAAGAACTGAAACTGCTCGACACTGCGCTGGATGCCGTGCGTCAGGAAATTCAGGCGCTGGATGACAAAATGCAGGATGCGCTGATGGCCGAAGAACGCGCCCTGTTTAGCGTGTTCCTGCGTATGCTGGATGAAAATGCCCTGCCGGCGGAAATTAAAGAACTGATTCGGGATGGCAATTGGGCACAAGGTGCGGTGCGGATTGTCATTGACAGCCACATTGCCCAGTTTGCCCAGATGGAAGATGACTACCTGCGTGAACGGGTTTCCGACTTAAAAGATCTCGGCCGGCGTATTCTGGCCTATTTGCAGGAAGCCGATGCCAGCCACCGCGAACTGACCGATGAAAGTATTCTGATTGGTGAAGAAATCTCGACCGCGGCACTGGTGGAATTACCGGTCGATAAAATTGCCGCAATTGTCACCACCGAAGGCGCCATGAACTCACATATGGTGATTGTCGCGCGCGCACTGGGTATTCCAACCGTGGTCGGGGTGACTGAACTGCCGATCAACACCCTCGATGACGTAGAAATGATTGTCGATGCGCATCAGGGCCGGGTGTTTATTAATCCGCCACGGCGTTTACGCACCCGCTATAAAGAAATTCAGAAAGAAGAAGAACTGATTGCCAAAGACCTGAAACAGTATGAAACCAAGGACGCCGTTACCCCAGACGGCGTGACGGTCAAACTGTATGTCAATACCGGTCTGATGATTGATGTGGTACGCGGGGTACAACGTGGTGCCAAAGGGGTCGGCCTATACCGCTCTGAAATTCCGTTTATGCTGCGGGATCGTTTCCCGGGCGAAGAAGAACAGCGTGCCATTTACCGCCAGCAGCTGAGCCACTTTGCCAATAAACCGGTGGTAATGCGTACCCTGGATATTGGCGCAGACAAAGACCTGCCGTATTTCTCGATTGAAGAAGAAAACTCGGCACTAGGCTGGCGCGGGATTCGCTTCACCCTCGATCATCCGGAAATTTTTTCTTCGCAAATTCGCGCCATGCTCAAAGCCAGCATTGGCTTGAACAATCTGCACATCCTGCTGCCAATGGTCACCAGCGTCAATGAAGTCGAAGAAGCGCTGTATCTGCTGGATCGTGACTGGCATGCGGTACAGGAAGAAGAACAGGTCAAGATCAACAAGCCGCGTATCGGGATTATGGTAGAAGTGCCCAGTGTGCTGCTACAGATTGATGAATTTGCCGAACTGGTCGATTTCTTCTCGGTCGGCTCCAATGACCTGACCCAGTATCTGCTGGCGGTAGACCGTAATAATCCACGCGTGGCCAACGTCTATTCGCATTTTCACCCGTCGGTGCTGCGCGCGCTGACCCGTCTGGTCAAGGAATGTCACAAGTACGATAAACCGGTCAGCATTTGTGGTGAAATGGCCGGTGATCCGCTATCTGCGGTGCTGTTGATGGCGATGGGCTTTAATACCCTGTCGATGAGTTCGAGTAACATTCTGCGCGTGCGTAAAGCGATTTGCCATGTGCCGATGAGCGAAGCACAGGAGCAGCTGGAACGGGTGCTGAAAATGAATAATTCGCTGATGGTGAAAAGCTGGATGGAATATTATTTTAAAACCCATGGTCTGGGCGATATGGTCAAGGCCTCTACCCGGATTGTTGGCGCTTAAGCCATATTTTGATTTAAATCAGACAGAATGAATAAGGGCGATAATCATCAGAATATCGCCCTTGTTTGTGTTTGCTATAGCCGCGTTTGGCATTCTTTTTCCGGTCGACAAAAACCTGGCTCTTGTTGACCTCATGCATATATTTGGCCACGAAGTTATGCTGAATCACTTCTGGCTGTTTTTTCTTTGCCATCACTTTATCCTTCCAGTTCATGATTTGAATGCAGGTGTTCCTGCGCTGTATTGATGGGTACATTTGCGCAAAATTCAAGCGCATTTTAGCCTTAAAACTGCGTTTTGCTTCCCGTCGACATCCCTTTGGAATGGGGAGTCAATCATACATTTTTTTGGACAATTCAGCAGCAATTTTGCGACAGTCATGTAACAATAAAAGAAACGGTATAGAAAAATTTTGCAGTGTTTTTCTGAACATTCTTCAGTCAAAAAATGAAAGTAGATTCAGCTGCTCCGCCCCTATAATTATACCACAAAATCTTATATTTTTTATTATTTTGCAAAGACTTAGCAGTTATATAGCACGCTAGAAAAAACTTCCTGATAGGCTAAGATGAAGCTAGAAGATCAATTCAAACAGCCTCTTCCAAAACAGGAGTTCACAGCATGATTTATGAAGTTTCTGGAGATATTTTATTGAGCCAAGCCCGTGCCATTGCCCACGGTGTTGCCCCAAATGATAACTTTGCCACCGGACTGGCTTTAAGTCTGCGCGAACACTGGCCGGCGCTGTATAAAGACTTCCGTAACTATTGCCATATTTACCATCCTAAAGCGGGTGAACAATGGACCTGGGTCAATGCCGAAGGTCAGCGCATCATTAATCTGATGACTCAGGAAGCGGCCTATGACAACGGTTCCAAGCCGGGTAAAGCATCGACAGAATACGTCAACCGCACCCTGAAAAATCTGAAACAGCTGGTTGAAGCCGAGAATATTGAAAGTCTGGCGCTGCCACGTCTGGCCACCGGTGTCGGCGGTCTGGATTGGGAAGAAGTCCGCCCGCTGATTTACAAGCATTTAGAAGACCTGAATATTCCGGTTTATATCTACACCCTGTACCAGAAAGGGGTGAAAGCAGACGAACCGGCGCATTAAGCCAAGCTCGTTTGATCGTTAGCGTGAGACTGATGCCGGGATCACACGGCTGCGCAACTGCAGACCGCCATGCATCCAGTCCGATTTCCCCGCTTGGCTGAAGTCAAGAGGGGAATTTTTCTATCAGGATACGCTCTATCACGCGTGATGTTTAAACCGCCAGCGCACGTTCTAACAGCCGGGCAACATCGACCTGGGCCGGGTCTAACATGCCCACCACCTGACCATGCAGGGTCTGATAACGGCTCTGGATAAAGGCCTGTGCCACAAAATCAGGTGCATGCTGGTTTAAGATGACCGCTTGTGCCAGCAGCACCAAACGGCTTACCAGCGTACGTGCCATAAACTGCAAGGCTTGTGGGTCTGTCTGCTGGAACAGCTGCATCAGCGCCTGTAATTCCTGCTGTAACAGCGGCTGCTGTTGCACACCGTCGGCCAGCGACTGCAACAGGACCTGCATGGAGGCCGGATCACGCTGTATCGCGCGTAGCACATCCAGACACATGACATTGCCCGACCCTTCCCAGATACTATTCACCGGAGCTTCTTTAAAAATACGCGCCATGATGCCAGTGTCGACATAGCCATTGCCGCCAAAGACCTCCATCATTTCGCCGCTCAGCTCGACAGTACGCTTACACACCCAGAACTTGGCAGCCGGGGTCATAATCCGCTTCCAGGCCTGCGCCAGCGGCGTATCCAACTGGTAGCACTGCGCCAGATAAAAGCCCAGCTGCACCGCGGCTTCGGTTTCCAGTGCCAGATCAGCCAGCACCGCCTGCATCAGCGGCTGTTCAGCCAGCGGCTTACCAAAGGCTTTACGCTGCCGGGTATAGGCAATACATTGCACCAGCGCCTGGCGCAACATGGCACTGCTGCCGACCACACAGGTCAGGCGGGTATAATTGGCCATTTCAATAATAGTGGGAATACCACGGCCAGCTTCGCCAATCATGATGCCCCAAGCCTCGTGAAACTCGACTTCCGAGCTGGAATTGCTGCGGTTGCCGACCTTATCTTTTAAACGCTGGATATGAATCGTGTTCTTGCGGCCATCTTCCAGCCAGCGCGGCACAAAGAAGCAGGCCAAGCCATCCTGTTCGGTTTTGGCCACCACCAAATGCGCATCACACATCGGCGCTGAGAAAAACCATTTATGCCCGGTCAGCAGATAAGGCTGGCCACGACCCGCTGCCCCCACCGGAGTGGCGATGGTTTCATTGGCGCGTACATCGGAGCCGCCCTGCTTTTCAGTCATGCCCATGCCCAGCCAGATTGATGTTTTCTGCGCCATTGGAATATCCCGCGCATCATATTCATTCGACAGCAGTTTATCGCCGAGCTGTTGCCACAGTTCAGGTTCACGCTGAATAAGCGGAATACTGCCCAGGGTCATGGAGGCAGGACACAGGTTGCCACATTCGACCTGACCACTCAGATAAAACCGCGCTGCCCAATCGAGCCAGCCAGATGCGGACTGAGGTTCAATAAAGGGATGGGCATGGGTCTGAAATTCCCGGTTCAGCGCCATCCAGTAATGCCAGGCCGGATGGAACTCGACCACATCCTGACGGCGGCCGCGAGCATCAAAGGCCTGTAACTGCGGGGTATGGCTATTGGCTAAATGGGCAGAATGATAAGCCTCTGCCGATCCGGCCTGCTGACCGAGTGCGCTAAGGCGTGCCTGATCCTGACTGCCATAGCGCTGCAAGATTTCCTGCAACACGCGGTCACTCGCAAACAGATTATAATCCTGACGTTCATCAAACTGATTCTGAATAGAATGGGTCATCCATGCCTGCATCGTTCATCGTTCCTGATTGATTATGATGATAGGCTTTCAGTATAAAGAATATTCACCCACAGCATGTTCGGTTTTCAGTCATGACCTCCCCCTCTGTACAGCTGCGGCGTAAGCCTCGCCAGTCCCGGGCCAAACAGACCCAGCAGGCCCTGCTGGACAGTGTTGTTCGGCTTTTGCAGCAGCAGTCACCCGCACAGCTGACCATCCGCGAGATTACCGAACTGGCCGGGGTCGGTCTGGGCACCTTTTATGAATACTTTGCCCAGAAAGAAGATTTGCTGGCCTGGGTAATCCACCAGCAGATTATCCAGCATGTCGAGGCGCTACGCAGTTATACCCAGCCACCGCTACAGTTATCCACAACTGGTGATATTTGCAGCGATATACAGGCCCTGCTGTGCTTTCAGCTCGACCGTATCCGCAGCGAACAGCGGCTGTGGGCCAGTGTGTTTTTACTTGAACGCAGCCTGTCGAGCGAACAGGCCTATCAAAAGCATTATCAGCTGATGCTGGACAGCTGGCAGCAGATTTTAAGCCGCTATATACCTGAAACCCACGAACGCTTGCGCTGTGCCGAAAACCTGCATCGCATCAGTTATGGCTTTATTTCACAAACCCTGTTAATCCAGCCCACATTTCAGGACTGGCCGCAACTGCAGGCCGATATTGAACTGGCCATCCAGCCATTTTTAGCCCGGCTCATCTCAACAAAATCCGACTAAAACACTCAGAAATCAAAACTTTAAGCTATCGATTATTCCTTTGAGCACTAATCGTTTTATCTATTTGAAAAAGTGTTATATTCGGTTTAAGTTAAATGAGAACCAAGTTGCATTTTTATGTTTTTTATCCATCGTCATTCTGCCCAGCCAGCTATTGCAAGGTAGATTTCAATGATAAGCTGGGTTTATTTTTTATATTGATGACTTTGATAACGGTTAATTTCATGGGATGTCACCTGCCTGGAGAATCCAGCCCGTGTCCAACGTCAGCACATGAATACAATAACGGAGAACGATAATGAGCCAAGACTTTAAAAAATGTCCGGTCACCCACCTCACCACCGATGCCGGTGCTCCGGTGGTCGATAACCAGAACAGTATGACCGCCGGTGCCCGCGGTCCATTACTTACCCAAGATTTATGGCTCAATGAAAAACTGGCGAACTTTGTTCGTGAAGTGATTCCTGAGCGTCGTATGCACGCCAAAGGTTCAGGTGCATTCGGAACCTTTACCGTGACTCACGACATTACCCAATATACCCGCGCCAAAATTTTCTCTGAAGTCGGCAAGAAAACCGAAATGTTTGCCCGCTTCTCGACGGTGGCCGGTGAGCGCGGTGCTGCCGATGCCGAACGTGATATTCGCGGTTTTGCACTAAAATTCTATACCGAAGAAGGCAACTGGGATTTAGTCGGTAACAACACACCGGTGTTCTTCTTCCGTGACCCGCGCCAGTTCCCAGACCTGAACAAAGCGGTAAAACGTGACCCGAAAACCAACGTCCGTTCCGCCAACAACAACTGGGATTTCTGGACCCTGTTACCAGAAGCGCTGCATCAGGTGACCATTGTCATGTCAGACCGCGGTATTCCAGATGGTTATCGTCATATGCATGGTTTTGGCAGCCACACCTACAGCTTCATTAATGCCAACAATGAACGTTTCTGGGTCAAATTCCATTTCCGTACCCAGCAGGGCATTAAAAACCTGACCGATGCCGAAGCCGCAGCACTGATTGGCCAGGACCGTGAAAGCAGCCAAAATGACCTGTTTAATGCAATTGAACGTGGCGATTTCCCGAAATGGACCCTATTCGTGCAGATCATGCCGGAAACCGAAGCGGAAACCGTGCCTTATCATCCGTTTGACCTGACCAAAGTCTGGCCAAAAGGTGATTATCCATTAATTGAAGTCGGTGAGTTTGAACTGAACCGTAACCCAGAAAACTATTTCCAGGATGTGGAACAGGCCGCTTTTGCACCAAGTACTCTGGTGCCGGGGATCAGCTATTCACCAGACCGTATGCTGCAAGCGCGTTTAATTAACTATGCCGATGCCGCACGTTATCGCGTGGGGGTAAACCATTCCCAGATTCCGGTAAACGCAGCCCGTTGTCCGGTCCACTCTAACCGCCGTGATGGTCAGGGCCGTATGGATGGCAACTATGGCGGCTTGCCACACTATGAGCCAAACAGCTTCCAGCAATGGCAGGAACAGCCACAGTACCGTGAACCACCACTGAAAATCCGTGGCGATGCCGATTTCTGGGATTATCGTCAAGATGACAGCGATTACTTTAGCCAGCCGCGTGCCCTGTTCAACCTGATGAATCCTGAACAGAAACAGGCGCTGTTTGACAATACTGCGCGTGCCATGGGCGATGCCTATGACTTTATCAAGTACCGTCATATCCGTAACTGCTTTATGTGTGACCCGGCCTACGGCGAAGGTGTAGCCCAAGCCTTGGGGATGACCGTGACAGATGCTCAGGCCGCTCGAGCCACCGACCCTGCGCTGGGTCAGCCAGGCGTGCTCTAAGCCTCTACACAGAGAGTTCAAGCCATAAAAAAACCACCTTCGGGTGGTTTTTTGTTGCAGGATTTAAACTTAAACAATCAGCTTCTTGCCTTCGCGAATGCAATAAAACGGATTCATCAGTTTTGAGGATTTACGCATGGCATTTTGCAAATCGACTTCCGGCTGTTCACGGCCTTCATCGGTGAGCTGGAAGGTACGGTAATGAATGGCCAGCGAACATTTGGAATGCAGGTCTTTATGCGCCTGAAAAGCATCTTCCGGATTCATGTGCATATAGCGCATCAGGTCCCGTGGCTCATAGGCACCAATCGGTAATAGTGCAATCCGCGGTGCGCCAATACGGGCATGGATTTCCTTAAAATGCGAGGAATAACCGGTATCTCCGGCAAAGAAGCAGTGATCTTCACCATGCAGAATCGAGAAGCCACCCCAGAGGGCACTGTTCTGGTCGCGCATACCACGGCCTGAACCATGCTGCGCCGGAATATAGACCAGTTTTAATTCATTAAATAGCGCCGATTGCCACCAGTCCATTTCCACCACATGAAAGTTTTTTGGCAAATACCAGCTGTTGCCCAGTCCGGTATAAATTGGCATGGCAAAACGGGCATGTAACCAGCGCAGGGTGGCCAGATCCATGTGGTCATAATGGTTATGGCTCAACAGCACCGCATGAATGGTCGGTAACTCTTCCAGGGCAATTCCAGCCGGGCAAATCCGTTTCGGACCTCTGCCCTGCTGCGGTCCGGCATATTCACACCAGACCGGATCGGTCAGGAAATTATAGGGGCCAATCTGAATCAGAACGGTAGCATGCCCTACAAACCAGATCTGCCAGTCATCCAGGCTGGCATTCGGACGTTCCTGCGGAATCGGACGCTTGCCTTCAGCGGGCTGCTCTGGTGTGTTTTCTGCGGTCCAGCTATTGCGTTTACGCTGTAACAGCCATTTCAGCAAATCACTGCGGCTACGCCCTTCGGGTGCCGGCACCGGATTGAAAAACTGGGCACCGTTATAATGCCGGGAAGGTAAAAACTGCAAAGCAGGCTGACGCCAGGCGTGTGACCAACATGTTTCGGTTGGTAGCTGAAAATGCTTAGGTTCCGCGTTTTGATTCATGTCAGTCCGATAAAAATTGAAGCACGTAGAGCAAATCCTGTGATTTATTAAGTCTTCATTACACAGGACAGCAAGTGCCGATGCAATATGCATAGTATCCAAAATTGTGGAATATTTTGTTTTATGTTTTTGTTGTTTTTAGCAAAAGCCAAAACAGCAGGAAGCGCATGGCTTCCTGTGCTGTCACCATTTAGAAAAATACTGACGCTGCCAGTCTTTCCAGAAATACATCACAATGCCCAGCATCACCACCGCAATCCCGGCCACCGCATGTGCACTGATATGCTCATGATTCAGGGTCGCTCCGAGTACCAGTGCAATAATCGGGGTCATCACATTGCTTAAAGAGACAGTGGACGCAGCCAGACGGCGAATCAGCCAGAAATAACACAGCATCGCCACAATCGAAGACATGATCATGGTAAACAAAAAGCCAATCATGGTTTGCATGCCCGGCCATTCGGTTGGCATATGTGACCAGATGAATGGCAACATCAGCATTGAACCCAGTGCCGAGACCAGCAAGGAACCGGTGGCCTGTGACATCGGACTCAGTGGTGCATTAATCTGCTTGACCCAGAAAATCGAGCTGATATACGACACCATGCTAATTAACATCAGCACAATCCCAATCGGGTTGATCTTGCTGTCTGCCGAGTCGGCAAAGACATAACTCAGCCCGGCCACCGCCACCGCCATGCCCAGCCATTGCAGGGCCACCAGTTTCTGGGTTTTTAAAATCACATGGCCAATTAAACCGGCAATAAGCGGGGAAAAACCAAAAATCAGCGCCATTAAACCCGAAGTCAGGTAATTGGCTGCCAGATAAATAAACAGCTGCGCACCAATCAGGTTCAGGCTGCCCGCCACATAACTTTTGAGTGAGGTTTCATCCAGCGGCAACGGATCACGCATCAGTTTCAGTAAAAACAGCGCAATCAGCGAAGCCCCGAAATAGCGGATAATCAGCACCCACATGGGATGGACTTCTTCCACACTCCACACAATCGCCAGCGGCGTGGTGGCCCAGATCAGCACCAGCAAGGCATAGATACTTGCGGTAACGATCATGGGAGATGAGTTTGAACTCATAGACAACTCAACTAAATTTGAAAACCATAAAATGAAAGCATCTTTATTCAAACCCATCTTGAAATAATGAGGATGACGACCTGAATGTCACCACGGAACGAAGAGACGCCCAAACAATGAAAAGAGTTTTGCCCTGCGAACTCAAAAATAAATTTTGAGGATTCTTATCAGCTTTAAAAAGTAAGACCTACCGACACAAAGTCATGTACAAATCACCATGCACATTGCGCTCATGTCTCAACAAGAAAATAAAACAGCCATAAAAAAGCAGACCAAAGTTACCCAAGGTCTGCCCTGCCGTATCGCCGGATTATTTTACCAGCTTACGAAGATCCTGACTCAGATCGAGATATTTGTCAGCCTCAAAAGCCGCCTGTTTGCTGATCAGCTTTTTCAGGTGACGCATGTCTTTGGCTGCATTCACGGTAATCCCGCCAACGATCACGCCATCGGTGACACCAAACAATACGAATGATGATTCAGCACGCAGTTCAGGTTTAATCTCGCCACGCACATGCCATTCAGCCGCTGCCATATCACCAACAAACTGATAGTTGATGTCCAGCTGATCGGTCCAGAACCAGGCCGGGTTTGCCGCTGGATGTTCAACGCCCATCACGTGACGCGCGAAGATACCGGCTTGCAGGTTGGCATTTTCCCAGGTTTCAACACGGCGGTGGTTACCACAGTCACGCAGTTGCGTGGCCACGTCACCCGCTGCATAAATATCCGGATTTGAAGTCTGGCAATTTTCATTGACCTTAACCGCAAAGTCCGCATCCAGACCGGCTTCAACGGCCAGCTGTGCATTCGGGATAATCCCGATGCCATAGACCACAGCATCTGCACGCAGCTCTTCACCGCCTTCCAGTGTTACCACAATTTCTTCGCCATCCAGCTTGCATTCTGCAATCTGGGTCGACAGGCGTACATCAACACCGGCCAGTTGTTGCTGCTGCAGCAGGAACTCGCTCAGGATGCGTGGTGATGAACGACCCATCACCATTGGACCCATTTCAATCACGGTCACTTCACATTCTTTAAAACGTGCGCTTGATGCAAGCTCCAGACCGATCACACCACCACCAATCAGGATGATACGGCGGCCCGGCTGTAATACCGGCACCAGCGCTTGTGAATCTTCCAGGTTACGCAGGGTGTACACGTGTTTACCCAGCGCATCGAAGTTGGGTAAACGACGCGCTGCACCACCGGTGGCCAGCAGTAACTTGTCATAAGCAACGACATCACCGTTTTGCAGTTCAACCGTTTTTGCCTCGGCATTGATTTTGGCCACACCGTTACCACGGATGGTTTCAACGCCCAGTTCCGCCAGTTTTTCTTCTGACAGAATTTCGATTTTGGTTTCGGCTGGTTTGAGAATCACATCTTTAGACAAAGGCGGACGCTCATACGGCAAATGGGTTTCATCCCCGATCAGGGTGATTTTACCTTCGTATTTGTTGCCACGAAGTTCTAAAATCGCGCTTGCACCTGCCTGGCCAGCACCTACAATTACGATGGTTTCGATGTTGCTCATGTCTTTAACCTTTTAACTCTGCAGATACGATGCCGAAGCCCGCAATCCATTCACTGATTTCTTCATAACAGTGCGTTGTCATTTCGTACTCGCCCATTTCGCTTAAAGCAGCAAATGCCGCCATCCACGAACGGACTTCCTGACCACCACGGCCACCATCACGGCGGATTTCAGCTTCAGTCATGGCTTCTAGTGCAGCGAAGTCGGCATTCTTGAATTTTTCAAGCAATGCGATATCCCAGTCACGGTTTAGTGGTACTGCAACAGAAGTATCCCCTGCTGCCAGTTTCTGGCCCACTGCAATAATTTTTGACTGACGCGCGTTACGTGCTTCAGGTGTCGGGTTACGACCTGCAATCAGGAACTCTTCCACTTCTGGTGGTACAGAACCCATTTGCGGAGTTGGTGGATCGTGTGACAGACCACCTGTACCTAGGACAAGTACACGCTCATTTTCAAGGTTCAGAGATTTGATGAACTGACCTACAGCACGGCCTAAAGCGATGGTACGCTTCGTAGTTGGCATCGGTGCTGCAGCGCCATTAATGAAAATTGGAATCGTTGGATAACGATCAAGTTTGCCGTCGCACAGGAAGTGCAATGGCTGAGTCACACCATGGTCAGCTTGCATACGGTAAGAATACGCAACGTCCACGCCCTCATCGAGTACACGACGCACTAAGCCCAGTGCTTTGTCTTCTGGTACATCAATGTGTGCATTGTCTTTACCATAGTCCCAGTCACCTGCAGCAGTCGCGCGAATGCCCACACAGAAGCTCGGCATCAGGTCATAGAAGAAACCATTGAAATGGTCAGGACCAAAGGTAATGATCAGGGTTGGATCGTAGGCTTTGACTTCCGCAGACAGTTTTTCAAACGCCTGACGAACAGCTTGTTCTTTGCGTTGTTCTTGCGGAGTGGCAAACTCCATTAAAGGACTGTGCGATGCACAAATAAGTTTAACGGCCATGTGTGACTCCTAAACGGAAGGCAGCCAAAAGGCTGCCGGGTTAGTCCATTATGTTTTAAGGCGTGAATTACTCGTCAAAGAAACCGGCACGTGGTTGACGTAAACCACGAATGCCCAATCCACATTCCGCGTTAATCAGCACGCCGGTCAGTGGACGGTTGTTTTGACGTGAAGCCAGCAGCACATATGAACCGGTCATATCTTCTGGTTCTGGCAAGAAGTTCAGTGGCATACCACGGGCAATTTTCTCAGGATCACGTGCATCGAGCAGGCCAACATTTTCCTGACCGAGTGATGCCGCACCTTTGATATTCACATTCATGGCAGACGGTGCCACGGCATTAACACGAACTTTTGGCGCTAATTCATAGGCCAGTTCTTTCATGATGCCTACACCAGCATGTTTGGATGCGGTATAAACAGGACCACCGCCCGATGAATACAGCGCAGAGTTCGATAAAGTGAAGATGATTGAACCTTCTGACTTGATCAGCTCGTCTAGCGCTGCTTTGGCACCCAGAATCAGCGACTTGGTATTAATGCCCATGATTTCATTAAAGGCTTTATCCAGTTGCTCACCCGAGGTGTTAACGATATCGGCATAGTGATCCCAGATACCGGCATTACCCACAAAACAGTCAAGCTTGCCAAAACGCTCAACGGTCGCTTGAACAGCACGGACATTGTCTTCATAGTTGGCAACATCACCAGCGATTGCAAGAATTCGGTCACCAAAGTGTTCCTGTAAAGCATCAACTTTAGACTGAGAACGCTGAAGAACGGCCACCTGTGCTCCTTCTTCCAAAAAACGCTCAACCAAAGCCCAGCCTAAACCTGAACCACCACCAGTGATGAGTGCAACTTCGCCTTTTAGCCAACCCATGATTACTCTCCTGCCATCTCTACGTATAACGCGCCATCTTCAACAATCACTGGGAATGTCTGGATTGGATCTGTTGCTGGCAAGCATAGTGCTTGACCAGTTTTCAAACAGAAACGTGCAGAGTGCAGCGGACATTCAACTGTACCGTCATCTTCCAGATAACCTTCAGACATCGATGCATTACCATGTGAACAGCGATCATTCATTGCGAAGAATTCACCGCCATTGTTGAATACTGCCAGCGCATCGATACCGTTTACGCCGCAGTCCACTTTCAATGCTTCGCCTTCGTCAAGCTCGTCAACTTGGCAAACAAAAATCTTATTCATTAGAAGAACACACTCAGGTTATGTGAGTTATAGGTAACTTGGTCAAGCGTGATCTTACGGTTGAAGATCTGGAAGCCTAAGCCGCCTTCAACTTTACGGATCTTGTCATGACGCTTACCACAGTAAATCGTAACGTCTTTCTCTTTTTGGGTACGGTACAGTAAATAAGTCACGTACACATCGTATTCGCCTTCTACTTCAGACGCTTCAACAATCACGTTAGACACCATGTGAGTCGTACGTGATGGAGGCTCTTCTGCCCAGGCCATACCGGTTTCAAGACGGGCAACACGACGTTCCAACAGATCTTTCGTATCGTTGAACACCCAAGTCGTCGGTGGTTCAACCGAACGACGACGGTCACGGGTTTGTGCGTTTGGTGTGGTACGTAGCGTATAAGAAATATCTTCAGCTAGCGTGTCTAACCACTCGCGGAATTTCCAGTCATCAAGAAGCTTGGCTTCTTGATACAGGAACTGACTGATCTGGTGATGAAGTTCTAAGCTGATTTGACTCATTTCATAAGCTCCTTCTCGTATTCGTCAGCCGCTTTTTCAACGTCTTCCCATTTTTCATGGATCAATAAATCTGCCCAGCGACGGTACATACCGCGTGCTGCAGTTTCAGAGAAAATGTAGTTGGTGATGCCCGGGATACCATCTTCACGTACTTTCTCGTTGCCTTTACCCATCTCAACGATCAATTTGTTTTGACGTGCTTTATAACCACGTAAAACTTTCTGAATCTCGATCCAGTTCTCAGAGTCATCTTGCTCCAGGAAGCCGGCAGGACCGAATGCACGCGTTGCAGAGCGTTCAAACGCTTCTTTCACTTCTTGAGACGCTTCAGCATCGGCAATACAGAATGCCCAAACTTCAGTTTTGTTTGGACCACGTGGGTGCCATACGCGAAGTGTTGCAGTACCGTTCAACCAAGACAGTGTCGGGAACATGGTGTTGTGACCTGCAAGACGCAGCGCACGTACTTCACCTAGACGCTCTTTTACTTCTTCATACGTTTCGCGGAAGTAGTTGGCCACTTCACCGTCAACCCAAACGTTTGCATCTGGTTTCTCTGTGAAGAAGAAGCCTGAACCGTGACCACGTGAACCGTATTGCAGTGCATCTTTTGCAGTTTCCCAAACTGGACGAGCCGTTTGAGCAGCACCTAATTTCTTGGTTGATTCGTCGTCTGGTTTCGCGCCAAGTACCTGAATCGCAGATGCGTGAGAGAACAGGGCGTGGTATTGGTCAGATGCAAACTGTTCAGCTGCAAATTTCCAGTTACACTCGATTTCCCACTTGTGTACACCACCCACAATCACAGTACCGCCTTCACGACGATCGACAACGCCGTCCAGGTACCAAGCGATATCGCCCATGTATTCTTCTAGATCTGGAGTCGTTTCATCCCAGCATCCGAAAATCAGGCCTTTGTATGATTTAACACGGTTAACTTCTACCAGACCCCATTGCTCTTTACATGCACCATGTGGGTAAGCACGATCTTCAAGCGGGATGTCTTTTAGAGAACCATCAATACCGTATGACCAGCCGTGGTATGGGCAAGTGAACGCACGTGTATTACCACAGTCTGCGAAGCTTACGCGCATAGAACGGTGACGGCATTGGTTTAAGAATGCTTTGATTGAGCCATCTTTTTGGCGTGCCACGATGATTGGATCTTCACCCATGTAGGTATTGAAGAAATCGCCAGCCTTAGGAATTTGGCTTTCATGGCAAAGGAATAACCATGTACGACCGAAGACACGTTCAAGTTCTAATTCGTAAATGTCAGGATCTGTATAGATAGATGGCGTGATACGTCCATTTTGTGCATCGACTAAAGCGTCGATTTCGCGCACATCAATTTTTCCACTCATGAAAAGCTCTCCTGTGACCAGTTATGGCACAAAGTAATAGACTCAACTTTGCATGGATAATGATTTTTTAGCGGGGTTTAGTGAAATATTTTTTTTGTTTTAATTAAGATATTTTATCAATTACTTATCGCTTATTTCTCTTTATTAAAGCATTAATAAAATTTGAAAGCCTATTTATTTCCTAAATGGCAGAATAATCTTCACCTAATAGTTGATTATAGATTATACTCTTAAGACATGATAGTTAGACATTTTTTGAATTAATCTTTTGGAATGGGTTTATGGAATTACGTCACCTTCGCTATTTCATTACCGTGGCTGAAGAACTGAACTTCAGTAAGGCTGCCTTGAAGCTCTACACAGCCCAGCCTTCTTTAAGTCAACAGATTAAAGACCTCGAAGAAGACGTTGGCGTAAAACTGTTACACCGGACCAAACGTAAGGTCGAACTGACAGAAGAAGGCGCAGTGTTTCTGGAACAGGCGCGCTTGACCCTGGCGCAGGCCGACAAAGCCGTGGCCATGGCGCGTCAGGTGTCCCAGGCCAAACAGCAGATGCTACGCATTGGCTTTGTACCGGTCGCGGAAATGAAGATTTTCCCGTATGTGTTGCCGAATCTGCGCGTACAGAACCCGGATCTGAAAATTGAATTGCTCAGTATGAACAACAATGATCAGATGAAAGCCATTAAAAAAGGTGAACTGGACATCACCTTTACCCGTCACAACTTTAACAGTGATGAAATTGAAAGCCAGTTCGTGCTGCGTGAACCGCTGATTTTCATTTTGCCGAAAGACCATCCGCTGGCAAAATACGAACGAATTCCAGTTAAAGCACTGAATGGTATAGATTTTATTATCCCATCAGCAGAGCAATCTCTTACCCTTCACAACACCATTTTAGATTTTGCCAAAGCTAATAATATTGAATTTAATATCGTGCAAAAAGCCGATAACATCTTGTTTAACATCAACTCTATTGGTATTGGTCTAGGTTGTACGATCCTTCCAGGCTATATTACACCACTGACCATGAACAACACCATCATCCGTCCGCTGGATATCGAACTGCCTTATCTGGACCTGTATGTCAGTTACCGCAAAAACAGCAACTCGCCATCGGTCGACAAGTTTATGGAACTGCTGACCCGGGTGTTTTACCTGGATATTAACCGCGATTAAGCCGCGCTTTGGCTGACTGCCTGTAAGCATCATTATTTCGAGACTAAATAATGGTGCTTTTTTTATGGCCAATTTGCTGGCTTTTTAATCAGATTAGACTTAAGTCGCAGGATTTTTTGCACCATTTTTTATCATTTTTGCACTTTTACGACTTTTTCTCTGCTAGCCGCGCAGATTTATTTTCAGCCGTAAACTACAACTTAAGTCTAATAAGCTAGACTACAGTGAAGTGCCGCTATGTTCTGCCCCTGAAGCAGGATGCTAGGCATGCTTTTATCTGTCATGGGCCAGATCAAAGGAATAAGAATGATAAAAACACCGTTTAGCCATATTAAAACCGGGATGCAGTCTCATCCTTATTTTTTTATCAGTTTTCTGATCACCACGGTGCTGTACGGTATTTTTCAGTGCTTGAGCCCGTGGACCTGGTCGACCTGCCTGCTCATCAGCTGGAATATTGCCGTGTCCGGCTATCTGCTCTTTACCCTGCTGAATTTCTGGCACAGTGATCATCAGCATATTCTGCAATGCGCCCAGCAGCAGGATGCCAGTAAATGGCTGATTCTGTTACTGCTGTTTCTAACCCTGGTGATGTGTTTTATTGCGATTATTGTCGAGATCAACTTATTTGCCCAAACCGACTTTGCACGCATGGGGCATTTTCTGCTGGCGATTACCACTATTTTATGTGCCTGGCTGTTTATGCATACCATTTTTGCGATTCACTATGCGCATGACTATTATCTGGCGCTGCAACAGCATCAGGCAGGTGGTCTGGAGTTTCCGAAAACCCCTTATCCGACCTATCCGGATTTTCTCTATTTTAGTTATGTGATTGGCACGTCGGCACAAACCGCCGATGTCACCATCAGCTCACGCGCGATGCGTATCCTGAATACGCTGCATATTGTGCTGGCCTATATGTTTAACACCACCATTCTGGCGATTTGTATTAATCTGGTGGCCAGCTTTATTCAACACTAAACCGGTTGAGCCAGAAATTCCGCCCATAAAAAAAGGATGGCCTGTCACCATCCTTTTTTCGCTTTTATCACCGACTTATTTTACGCCGTGCGCCGCCAGGTAGTTTTTAATAACTGTGTTGAACTCATCGGCTTTTTCAACTTGTGACCAGTGCCCACACTGGCTGAAGATGTGTGCATCTGCATTTGGCACCACATTCAGGATGTCCCAGGTACGGGATACTGGAATCACCACGTCTTGAGTACCATGAATCAGAAGTACAGGTACGGTGATGTCTTTCATTTTTTCGAAGTCTAACGGGAATTCGAAACGGTCACGGTCACGCGCACCCACCACATCCATTAAACGGTCAGATGCATAGTCATTTGCAGCCGAGTCAAAACGGACTTTCACCAGTTCGTCTGTAATCAGGTCTTTGTTCACCACGAACATAGACAGTGTCTTACGGATCCCTTCTTCAGTCAGTACTGGGTTCGCGTGCGCTTTCAGTGCCGCAGTTTGCTTGGCACCACCGGTACCCATAGACACGATACCCAGAACGCGCTCTGGATAATCCAGTGCCAATTGAAATGCCAACCAGCCACCTAAAGAGTTACCCACCAACCAGGTTTTCTCGATACCTAAAGCATCTAAGGTACGGATTGCGTGATCAACCCAGGCACGGATCCCGTATTGGGTACCCGGTGCAACAACGGTTTGACCATAACCAATGGTATCAATCGCGATACAACGTGCCTGTTCACCAATTTGTGGCAGGTTTAACCACCAGTTGGCCGCTGCAGATACACCCGTACCTGAACCGTGCAAGAACAGAATTGGCGTACCTTCACCAATTTCATGGTAATGGGTGAGTTCGCCTTCTGCGGTTTCAATCCATTTATCTTCTAAGCCAAAGAATGAATCTGTTGTATAGTCAGGGATTTGGACAGTGCTCATACTTACTCCTCATACAGTCTTTAGCTTGCGTTTCCCTCAATCTTGGAAGGTCTGGACGTCAAGTGACTCGTTGAACATGCGTTTTCTATAGGCTTATATTAACCGCTCCTGCGCTTTCAACTGATACAAAATTACGATTTTAAGCTACAAAAAAACGATTATTTAAGCCATTGTTTTTAAACATTTTAGTTAATTTTAAATCCTTATTTTTATTAGGACTTTCATCTGTTTTTATATAAAAAAGAGCAGCTGGAGGTGCAGCTGCTCTTTGATCTTGACCAATTAGAATGTATAGGTATAGGTCGTCGCGATACGGTGTTCTTCTAGATCGTTACCACCTGAGATATTGTCATAGTTGGTATCAATAAACATGTAGTTGAAACCTAAACCTTTTAGCTTACCTTCTGGTACCACATAGTTCACAATCAGGTTGTTTTCATTTTCTTTGCCACGCGGTTCGCCTGCACCATTATCGACATCCCAACCACGGAAATGACGTGCAGTTGCGGTTAAACCTGGTACACCCACATCAGCAAAGTTATAGGTATAACCCAAGCTCCATGATTTTTCATCTTTACGGATAAAGCTTGCCACCGACCAGTTGTCTAGATAAGGCTGTGGTACCCAACCACCCAATGTCGGGAACATTGGCGCTTTGTTACCATGCTCTCCAAACATTTGCTGGTAGCCTAATTGTACTGTGTGCATACCATGGTTGATTTTTGCACCTGCAGACACGGCCTGGCTGTCAATCTTGCCATACAGCTGGTCACCTGACTCGCTATTGTCAAAATAACGTACATGAGTGTCTAACTTGGTGTTTTCAGCCAAGGTGGTTTTATAGTTTACAGCGGCATAATGCTGTTGGTAGATGTTGGTGACATCTGCATACCAGTAACTACCCCCCACTTTTGGGGTGAATTGATGATCAATCCCGGCAATATACATACCGTCATCTGTACTGACTGCTGTCGCAAAGTTGTTTTGCGGAAATAAGCTCAGGTCATGATATTGATTTTCATAACGTGCATTAATGCCATCAATATAAGCCAGAGTTAACTTGGTATCTTTCAGGTCCTTAGACTCTAACCAGGCACCATTATAAGTAGTCAGTAATTGGCGAGATGGATCAAAGAATACCACTGGTGACATTGGTAATAGATCACCAACCTTCAACTCAGTTTCAGATACCTTAACTTTTAAGGTTGCACCAACTTTACCAAAATGATCTTTAGATTCTTTGCCATCGTGAGGTAACACCCAATCCGGATTTTGATCACGGCCGTTGAGTTTAACTGCATGTTGAACCAGTACATCTGCTCCAATTTGCACGCCACCACCAATATCATGATAACCCGACTTGGCATCCAAAGTTACCGCCTGTGACCATGAACCAAAGTTCAATTCTGGTTTATCTTGATACTGACGATCTAAATAGAAATTTTTAAATTTAAGTTGAACATTGCTGTCATCAATAAAATCTGCATATGTAGCAGAAGTTCCTAAAGTTGCTGTCGCAGCAAGCATTGCTATCCATAATTTTTGACGACGCATGGTAAATTTTCCCATTCAGCAGATAAAAACAATGCCGTCATCATGCGTAAGCATAATCAAATAGAAAATCCGACCACAGTATTAAACATTTATCGGTTTGGGCATTTTTTTGATTTCACAGCGCTTTTTTTATTTTTTTAAGATATTTCAGCAATCATTTCCCTGCTAAATACTCTCCACCCTAAAAATATAAACATCTGTTATTCATATTATTTTTCACTGTATTTTTTATTTATTTTGAGTTTTTAAGCTTTATTTATTGGTTTTAACATTAACACTTTAACTAATAGCTTTTAACTATCAGTATTATTTATAAAAAATTTAATATTTAAAATAATTCAGCTTTTCCTCGAATTTAAATTAATCGGTTTTCTACTCCCCCTTTTTCCATCCTTTTAAAATAAATCCCGGCTGATCATTTAACAGATTTTTTATATAAAAATAAGATGCGTTTTAAATACATTGATCTGTGTGATTTTAAATCCGGATTTATTTTTAAAGTGTGATATTAAGCAACTCAATCACACCAATAAAAAAAGCACCCCAAATATATTGGAGTGCTTTGCTTAAGCCAGTTTTAAAATTAAAACTTAAGCTTGCATTTCACGTGCTTTAGACATGGTCAACGCCAAGTCTTCAATCATGTCTTCCTGACCACCGACTGTACCACGGCGACCCAGTTCCATCAGGATTTCACGCGCAGACACGCCATATTTCGCTTCAGCGCGTTTTGCAAACAACAGGAATGAAGAGTAAACACCCGCATAACCTAAAGTTGCCGCATCACGGTCTGCACGAATTGGGTTGTGCATCATTGGAATCACAAGGTCTTCAGCAACGTCTTGTACTTTGAACAGGTCAACGCCTGTATCCATACCCATACGGTTCGCTACAGCAATGAACAATTCAAGTGGTGTGTTACCCGCACCCGCACCAAGACCTGCAGAGGCCAAGTCCACACGTACTGCACCTGCTTCAACCGCAGCAACCGTATTCGATACACCCATACCTAAGTTGTGGTGACCGTGGAAACCGAGTTCGATGCTTGGATCTAAGTGTTGACGTAAGTGACCTACACGATCTTTCACGTCTTGAGGAAGCATGTAACCTGCTGAGTCTGTGACATAAATACAGTTTGCACCGTAAGACACCATCTTCTGTGCTTCTTCTAAAAGACGCTCAGGAGAAGCCATGTGAGCCAGCATTAAGAAGCCCACGGTGTCCATGTCGAGTTTACGAGCAGCAGTGATGTGCTGTTCAGAACAGTCCGCTTCTGTACAGTGTGTTGCAACACGAATCGTCGATACACCAATTTCATGCGCCATTTTCAAATGGTCAACTGTACCGATACCAGGAAGAAGCAGTGCAGACACTTTCGCATTCTTCATACGTGGCACAACAGCAGACAGGTATTCTTCATCTGTTGCAGCAGCAAAACCGTAGTTCACTGATGAACCGCCCAGGCCGTCACCGTGGGTCACTTCAATTAAAGGTACGCCGGCATCATCTAGCGCTGTTGAAATGGCAATCATTTGCTCAACAGTGGTTTGATGGCGCTGCGGGTGCATACCATCACGTAAAGTCATATCATGAACAATAATCTTAGACATGAGGTTGCTCCTTAAGCTTCAGCAGTGTTGAAAACGTGTTCAGCAAACATTTCTGCAGTACGTGCAGCTGCTGCTGTCATGATGTCGAGGTTACCTGCATATTTCGGCAAGAAGTCACCTAAACCTTCGACTTCTAAGAAGATCGAAACACGGTTACCGTCAAAAATAGGACCATTTACCAGTTTGTAACCTGGTACATATTTTTGCACTTCTTTAATCATCGCATGCACAGATTCAGTAATCGCTGCTTGATCTGGCTCACCTTCAACGAGACAGTGAACAGTATCACGCATCATCAGTGGTGGCTCAGCTGGGTTAATGATGATGATCGCTTTACCTTGTTTCGCGCCGCCCACTTTTTCAATTGCACCCGCAGTGGTACGAGTAAATTCATCGATGTTTTTACGTGTACCCGGACCAACTGATTTCGTCGATACCGTTGCAATGATTTCGCCATATTCAACAGGTTGAACGCGAGAAACTGCAGCAACCATTGGAATGGTTGCCTGACCACCACACGTTACCATGTTAACGTTTGGTACTTCGCCAGCCGCAAGCAATGCTTCAAGATTCACTGGTGGTACACAGAATGGACCAATCGCCGCAGGTGTTAAGTCAATCATCAATACGCCAAGTTCATTGAGCTTGCGGCTGTTTTCTGCGTGTACGTATGCAGACGTTGCATCGAATGCAATTTTGATGTCATCTTCGATTACGTGAGGAAGAAGACCATCTACACCTTCAGCCGTGGTTTTTAAACCCATTTTCGCCGCACGCGCCAGACCTTCAGATGTAGGGTCAATACCCACCATCCATACTGGCTCTAACCATTCGCTACGTTGTAATTTGTAAAGCAAATCAGTACCGATGTTACCTGGACCGATCATTGCACATTTAATCTTTTTCATGAATGTACTCTCTTAAAATTCTGATCAGGTTGGGGCTTATTCAGCAGCGAATGCCGCTGTAACTGAACCAAAGCCTTCAATTTCAACTTTGAATTCATCGCCTGGTTGCGCCACAACCATTGGCCCTAATGCACCTGTTAAGATGATGTCGCCTTTTAACAATGGACGACCACGGCGTACCATTTCATCTGCCAGCCAGACTGCAGCATTCAGCGGGTTGGCTAAACAGGCTTTACCCACACCTTGAGAAACCACTTCTTCACCGCGGGTCATGACCATCTTGCAGTTCACAAGATCCAGGTTTTCCAGTTTTACCGGTTGAGAACCCAGTACAAACGCCGCTGAAGATGCGTTGTCTGCCACGGTGTCAATCAGGCTGATTTTCCAGTTTTCAATACGGCTATCCACCACTTCTACTGCTGGCAGTGCGTAGTCAGTTGCACTGATAATGTCAGCATAGGTGTGTTTTTCTTTGGTCAAATCTTCTTTAATGACCAGTGCAATTTCTGCTTCAACTTTCGGTTGAATCAGCAAACCTGCAGGAATGGCTTCACCATCACCATAGGCCATATCTGCAAACAACATACCGAAATCTGGCTGATCAACACCCAGTTGTGCCTGAACTACCTTCGAGGTCAAACCAATTTTGCGACCTACTAAACGGCGGCCTTCTTTCAACGCGCGTTCGGTATTTACTTCTTGAACTGCGTACGCGATATCTACATCAGCAGATTCACCGCCTAATTGTGGGCGAATCGGTGCAATCGCAGTTTGTGATAATTCAGCATCTCTTAACGCTTGAGCAACTGATGCAACAACAGCAGAATTCGACATCAATGTTTCCTTAAACTGCAAAAATTGGGCTTATGCTGTTGACTAGATTTTTCGGCATGCAGCTGAACATCGGCCGATATAGGGGGGACTGATCAGAGCGGCAACAGGCTGTTGCTGCCGATCTCTAGCAAACGCGCATAGATATAAACTGATTTAGAATCGGAAAAATGGACTTTTTATGCCAATACTTATTTTATTTTTTACAATAGCTAGAACCTATAACACAGCCACAACTCAACCGACACGAAGCCCCTGATAGCTATAGATTTCCGAGTATTTCTATCCACTTTTTGAGGAAATCTGGATGAGAAGTTTCAGCGCTTAAGGCTTCGGTATTAGACGATTTTATCAGCAGTTTTTAGAGGCAATAAGGCTGCACAGTGTTTATACAGCCTCTAGAACAGAAAAAGAAAGACGAAACTTTGCAATCACGCAACATGCCCAGGCAGAGATCAATATAAGAAGGAAGAAAATGAGCTCTTCAATAAAAGAAGAAGCGGCAAGAGGTTCACTTCTTCTGAAAAGATGCTCTCCCACCTAGATGGCCTGTTTCATTTGTACCTGCTGTAACAGGAACTGATGCAGGCTGCTGACATCCCCGGCAATTTTTAGCGGTTGAAACAGCTGTAACACTTCGACCGTATGTACCCCATAGCTGACACCCACACGCGGCATGGCAATAGCCTGCGCCATTTCCAGATCATAAGAGGTATCGCCGACCATAATTGCCTGCTCAGGGCGCACTCCGGTTTCTGCCAGAATTTCTTCTAACATTAAGGGATGCGGTTTAGAGCGGGTTTCACTGGCGGCACGGGTCGCAGCAAACATTCCCATACTTTGAGTTTGCTGCAGCACACGATCTAGACCCTTACGGCTTTTACCGGTAGCCACCGCGAGTTTTACCCCTGCGTCCTGTAAATCATTCAGCATTGCTGCCACACCGTCAAACCAGACATCAGTTTTGGAGTTGGCCACATAGTGTTCGGAATAGCACTGTAAAATCTCGCTATGCAATTCCGGTACCATCGGGAACAAACGCTGCGCCACTTCAGGCAGGCCCAAACCGATAATGCTTTTGGCGGCCTCATCGGTTAAGGGTTGCTGGAACTGCTGCGCAGCGAACTGTAAACTCGCCACAATTTGACCGACTGAATCAAACAAGGTGCCATCCCAGTCGAAAATGATGAGTTCTACAGCTGTGTTCATATATGGTTTCCTCGATTTGATTCGGTTTAAATCCACCCCGACCCTCCTTTAAAAAAGGAGGGAGAGCTTCATTAGAAAATAACTTTTATTGCAAGATCACAACAGATATTAATTACCCAACGGCGACATCCATGTCGCCTTTCGCACATTTCGGATGCAGATATCATTTACTATCGCAACGCTCCCTCTCCTGAACGAGTTTAAAGCACTGCTTTAAACGACGTGCAAGAAGGAGACTTGCGCAGCAGTGCTGCTCAGGGAGAGGATTTTTCCGAAATTTAATCTCCCCTTGCGGAACAATGTTCCTCATCTTTAATTTTAATAAAGAGGGAAGTTTCCCACTTAAATAAAGCAAGATGAACGAGAATTAAAAAGCCAAAGATTATTCGTCATCTTCCCCAAGTGTTACTACCTTATCTGCCTTTTGCGCACGGAGCTGTGCGACCAGACTCTGCATATCTTCAGGCAATGATGCTTCAATGGTTGGATAACCCGGAATCTCCAGACGCATGGCGTGCAAGCATAAACGGCGTGGTTTAGGCCCGCGATATTCGGTTTCATGACCGTATTTTTCATCGCCCACCAGCGGATGGCCAATACTCAGACCATGCACACGAATCTGATGGGTACGTCCAGACAGCGGCGATGCATAGACCAGTGTGGCATGCATAAAGCGTTCTTGCACATTCCACTGGGTTTTTGACTCTTTACCTTCTTTAGACACACGCACGCGACGTTCGCCATTGGCCAGCTCATAACGATGTAAAGGCGCATCAATCAGCTGTTTGTCCAGCGTCACCTGGCCTTTCACCACCGCAGCATAGGTTTTACGGATTTTGTGTTCGCGCAGCATGTCCTGCAAGGTTTTTAATACGCTGCGTTTTTTCGAAATCATCACCAGACCCGAAGTATCGCGGTCAATGCGGTGAATCAGCTCCAGATATTTTTTCCCGGTGGCGGCGCGCAAGCCTTCAATCAGGCCATAGGCCACACCACTGCCCCCATGCACGGCAATACCCGATGGCTTGTTGACCACCATCAGCCCTTCATCTTCATAGATGACCCGGTTCAGCAAGCCTTGAGCGACTTTGTCTGACACCGGCGCCGGGGTATCATCTTTCTGTTCAAAACGGATTGGAGCAACCCGGATCTGATCGCCAATATTCAGCTTGGTTTCGGCTTTGACCCGTTTTTTATTGACCCGCACCTGACCTTCACGAATCAGACGGTAAATCCGGCTTTTGGGCACACCTTTTAAACGGCTAAACAAAAAGTTGTCAATCCGTTGCCCCGCTTGATGCTCATCGACTTCAAACCAAGTGACACTTTGCCATTGTTGGGTAGAATTCATACAGTTACGACGACCTAAAAAAATACTAAAATTGATTAAAAACTGATCACTTAGGCTATGCTTTACACAAGAAACATAAGCTTAGCCCATAGGCAGATGATGCAAGGTTTGATATAGTCAGCGCACGGAAACCATCGTAAGTGGGTAAAAGTTGGGTCATTTCGGTTTTTACTGAAGTTGATTATTCAATCAAACACTCCACTAAACACGTAAAGGTCCCAAAAGAATTATGCCGACGCCGAAGGCTTATTATATCGGCAAAACTGCAAACTGTTGCGTTTAATTGTACTTAAGGTACATAAATCAGTTTGCCTGAAAAAATATGTCGCCAACCTCAAGTTGGTTTTTAAACGTAAACTGATACACATCAGACTAGTCGTTCCCTGATGTCGCATTCAGGCTACAGCGTTGATACATTGGATCTGCACAAATTGTAAAGATACGACGATAATTCCGTATCAAGACACTCGACTAAAAGAAGGGATGATCTTTGAGCAATGTGACAGTGAAAGTTACTCACATCCAATGTACCGCTCGTCCGCCAGTGAAACGACCAGGTGACTTTAATCGTTTAAAGATTGAAGCCGTATTGACATCATCAATACGTGAATCATCCACCGAAACCCGATTATCAGGCCGGTAGAGAAACGTTCAGACCGCTGTATTTGAGATCTGAACCATGATCCGTGATGTTTGATGCTCGCTACGTATAGAGCGATGTTTTGCTGTGTATCACTATAAGGTGTTACACCCATGAAACGTATGTTGATTAATGCAACACATGCTGAAGAAATTCGCGTTGCACTTGTCACTGGTCAGCGTCTTTACGATTTTGATTTAGAAAATCGTACCCGTGAACAAAAAAAATCAAATATCTATAAAGGTCATGTGACTCGCGTAGAGCCATCTTTAGAAGCTGTATTTGTTGAGTATGGTGCCGGTCGTCAAGGTTTCCTGTCGATGCGCGAAATTGCCAACTCTTACTACAAGGCCGATCCTCGTCAAACTTCAAATATTCGCGAACTGATTACTGAAGGCACCGAACTGCTGGTTCAGGTAGAAAAAGAAGAGCGCGGCAACAAAGGTGCTGCCCTGTCGACCTTTATTTCACTGGCGGGCCGTTACCTGGTCCTGATGCCAAACAACCCGAAAGGGGGTGGTATCAGCCGTCAGATTTCCGGTTCAGTGCGTGAAGAACTGAAAGAAATGCTGGCCTCTTTAAACGTGCCACGCGGTATGAGCGTGATTGTACGTACTGCCGGTATTGGTCGTTCTCAAGAAGAATTACAACTTGATTTACAGCATCTGCTAGATCTGTGGGCGCAAATTCAAAGCACCTCAAGTTCTGGTCCATCGCCAATGCTGGTGCATCAGGAAGCCGGTGTCGTCACGCGTGCCATTCGTGACTACCTGCGTGATGATGTGGCTGAAATCCTGATTGACTCAGAACAGGCCTATAACGAAGCTTATAACTTCGTAAAAGCGGTGATGCCACGTCAGCTCGACAAGTTAAAAACCTATACCCTAAATGAACCACTGTTCGCGCATTTCGGTATCGAAAGCCAGATTCAAACCGCCTATGAACGCGAAGTCAAACTGCCTTCAGGTGGTTCAATCGTGATTGACCAAACCGAAGCATTGGTGTCAATCGACATTAACTCGGCAAAATCAACTCGTGGTCAGGACGTTGAAGATACCGCACTAAACACCAACCTGGAAGCTGCTGAAGAAATTGCACGCCAGTTACGTTTACGTGACATCGGTGGTCTGGTAGTAATCGACTTTATCGACATGACCAAAGACCGTAACCAGCGTATGGTGGAAGCCAAGCTGCGTGAAGCAACGCAAAGCGACCGCGCGCGTATCCAGTTTGGTCAATTGTCACGCTTTGGTTTAATGGAGATGAGCCGTCAGCGCTTACGTCCATCTTTAGAAGAAGCGACCGGTTATGTTTGCCCACGTTGTCATGGTACCGGCATGGTACGTGACTTACGTTCTCTCTCACTGTCGATTATGCGTAAAGTGGAAGAGATTGCGCTACGTGAGCGTCATGGTGAAGTTCAGGTTGAAGTACCGGTTGAAATTGCAGCATTCTTATTGAATGAAAAGCGTCACAGCCTGGTTTACCTTGAACAAACCTCAAATGTACGTGTAACGGTATTGCCGCACCCGCATTTAGAAACCCCACATTACGAAATCTCTTACAATCCGGAAGGCTTTGCCCCAACCAGCTATGAACGCACAGCAGCCACCCGCTTAAGCGAACAGGAACTGGGTTATGAAGCCTCTGAATGGCATTTAGAAGAAGAACAGCACGCTCAGCATGCAGCTGCGCCTGCAGCACCGCAAAAGGAACAGAAGCGTCCAGCCAAAGCTCAAGCCGCTGCGCCTGCACAAGTGGCCCCTGCTGCCGCTGCACCAAGTGCTAGCCCATGTGCATGGTTAGAAAACCTGTTTGTGCAAAAACAGGCCAACACGGTTGATCAGTCACGTAGCGCCAACAATGCGGCTGCAGCGATTGAGCAAATGGTCAATAATGGCGCAGTTAGCCGTGGCCAGTTCGGTCAGATTGCAGCTGCGGCGCCTGTGGCTGCACCAGCAGCAACCAGCAATGCTTATCTTGCCCCATCAACTGTGGCCAAGCATGAGCGTGATCACGCTGAAAAACCGGCTGAACGTGAAGAAAAATCATCACGTCACAACAACAAAAAGCGCAGCAAGCACAAAGAGCCGCGCGAGCAAAACAGCCAGAATGACAACAGCCCAGCACAGCATCAGGTACACGAAGAAGTGGTGCAGCTGTCACGTCAGGAGCAACGTCAGGAAGCGCGTGAAAACAAACGCAACTCCCGCCGTCAGCACAACAACAATGAACAGACGCAAAACGAAGCGCAACAGCAAGATGCTGTGCCACGTCGTGACCGTCGTAACCAGCAACGTCCAGAGCGTCCAAATCGCCACCGCGATGCCAGCGTGCTGAATGACACGGCTGCACCGGCAGCAGCTACAGCAGCACCAGCCGCTGAAGCACAAGGCCTGAAAGTGGACCTGGTGGATGCACCACGTCAGGACGTGATGCCAACTGCTCTGGTGGTGAATGTTGATGCTGCACAAAGTGAAATTGTCGCGCTAAACCAGAACGCAGCCGCTGCACCTGCAGCAACTGCTGAACTTCCGGTTGCGACCAGCACTGAAGCAGTAGAAGAAGCACCAGTACCAAAAGAAGAAGTGGCACCTGCGGCAATTGTGGCTGAAGAGCACAAATCGCAACCGGTGAAACGCGCCAGCAACGATCCGCGTCAGCGTCGTCGCCAGCAACGTGAAGGTCGTGCGCAACAAAACCAGCCGCCAAAGCTGTCACCATCTCAGGTTCCAGCCTTGCAGCAGTACACGGTAGGCAGCCTGATCCGTCATGTGTATGGTGAAGATTGCTCGGTACTGATTGAGCAGTTTGGTTTAATCCCAACCTTTAACCGCGCCCTGCAAAAGTTCACTGAACAATATGCAGCCAGCCTGGTCGCTCAAGCACCTGCGGCAGAAAGCCAAAAGCAGCCTGTGACCCGTGATGTTGAAGTCAGCAAAGCTGAGCCAGAAGCAGAACCTGCTCCTGTGCTGGACCTGACTCCACCAGCGCCAGTCAAACGTGTGGCCAATGATCCGCGTGAGCGTCGTCGTTTAGCCAAACTTGCTGCCGAACAGGCGCTGGAACAGGCCAAACAGGCCCATGCCGACGAAGCAGAAAAAGCATCCGCTAACGATGCACCAGCAGAAACTGCGGCGGACGCTCAAGCAGCTGAAGCAACAGAAGCCACTGCTGCAAGCAGCACAGCAGCACCTGTAGAAGCGACTGCCGAGCCAGCAGCAACTGAAGCAGCACCAGCGGCTGAAACCACTGCGACTGAAACTGAAGTGGCGACTGAAGAAAGCGCTGCAGCCGAAGCACCGGCTAAAGAAACAGCGAAAGCTGAAGCAGCGCAACCAGTACAGGCTGAACTGCCAGTTGATGCAGCAGATGCCAGCGAAGCACCGGCAAATGCAGAAGCCGAAGCTCCAGAAGCCGCAGCAGACAAGGCCGAGAAAGAAAAACCGGCACGTCCGCGTCGTCCACGTGGCCGTCCACCAAAGAAAGCCAACACCTCAACTGAGTCATAATTTGCTTTTTTGCAGGTGAATAAAAAAATCCAGTCATTTCGGTGGCTGGATTTTTTTTGTTAATTTGTCAGATTAGGTTGATTACACTACAACGAAACGATTAAAACCTTAAAGTGCAATATTCATGCGCTAGAACTACAGATTGGATGTCGAGAATAAATAGGATTCATATGAGCCATACAACACAACATGATCTTATTGGTCTGGCCGATGTCGCCGCCAAAATTCCAAAGTTTATCGGCAAAGTCCCGAATCTTATTCAGGGTCTGAGTCAAGCCTATTTACGAACGCCATCCACCCCTGCCGGTCTGGGCATTGCCTTTGAAAAAGCGGTCAAACGTAATCCGCATGGTCTGGCTTTAATGTTTGAAGAGCAGCGCTTTAGCTACAAAGCCCTGAATGAATGGGCCAACCAGATTGCCCACTATTATCTGTCACAAGGCGCACGCAAAGGCGATGTGATTGCGGTAATGCTGGAAAACCGCCCGGAACTGATCGCGACTGTCATCGGTCTGGCCAAAATTGGCGTCACCATTGCACTGGTAAACACCTCACAGGTCGGCAAGGTGCTGACCCATAGCATCAATCTGGTCAAACCGGTCGCGCTAATTGTTGGCGAAGAATGCCGTGCTGCGGTAGAGGAGATTCGTCAGGCGCTGGATTTGCCGGCAGATCGTCTGGACTGGTTTGCCGATCAGGAAACCCAGCGCGATGCGGGCAAAGCTCCGAAAGGCTTTAACAATCTGGCCGAAAAGATCGACCATTTTCCGAAATTCAATCCGCCGACCACGCATTCCGTCCAGGGCAAAGATGGCCTGTTTTATATCTATACCTCGGGAACCACCGGCCTGCCGAAAGCCGTGGTGTTCACCCATAGCCGCTGGACCCTGGCCTATGGCACCTACGGCCATGTACTGAATCTGAATCCAAAAGATGTCATGTATGTGACCCTGCCGCTGTATCATGCCACTGGTATTGTGGTGTGCTGGTGCGGCGTAATTGCCGGTAGCGCAACCCTGGCAATTCGACGTAAATATTCCACCTCCAGCTTCTGGAAAGATGTACAGAAATTTAATGCCTCTGCCATTGGTTATGTCGGCGAGCTGTGCCGCTACCTGATGGATGCACCACCATCCGCGCTGGATCAGGGCCATCGTGTTACCAAAATGATTGGAAACGGCATGCGCCCGAACATTTGGAACAAGTTTAAGCAGCGCTTTGGCATTGAAGAAATTCTGGAGCTGTATGCCTCCAGTGAAGGCAATGTCGGCTTTAGCAATATCTTTAACTTTGACAATACCGTTGGTTTTTCTCCAACCCCCTATGCGATTGTGGCTTTCGATAAAGAAAAAAATGAACCGGTCCGGGATGCGCGTGGCTGGTGCCAGAAAGTCAAAAAAGGTGAAGTTGGTTTATTGATTGGCAAAATTACCCGCCGTTCGCCGTTTGATGGCTATACCGATCCGGAAAAAAACAAGGCGGTGATTTTAAAAGGCGTTTTCCAGCGTGGCGATCAATACTTTAATACCGGTGATCTGGTACGAAATATCGGCTTCCGTCATGCCCAGTTTGTTGACCGCCTCGGGGATACCTTCCGCTGGAAAGGCGAGAATGTCTCCACCACCGAAGTGGAAAATATACTCTGTGATTATGAGAAAATTGCCGAAGCGGTGGTCTACGGCGTAGAAATTCCAGAAACCAATGGTCGGGCCGGAATGGCGGCCATTACCTTAAATGCCGATGCAACACTGGATGAACATGACCTGCAGCAGATGGTGAGCCAGTTTAAACAGGCCCTGCCCGGCTATGCGGTTCCGGTATTTTTACGGATTCAGGCCCAGGTTGAAACCACCGGCACTTTTAAATATCAGAAAAACAAGCTCAAAGAACAGGCATTTAATCCGGCAGCTACCACGGATCGTTTGCTGGTGTTGCTGCCCGGTGCAGCGGCTTATACTGATCTAACCCCGGAAATTTTCGAGCAGATTCAAACCTATCAATACCGCTTCTAAGCCCAAAGTTGTCTATTTTTTGATTCCCTAGCATGGATTTGTTTCATTTATAATCAAACATAGACAACTTTTTTATTTTTTACTTGCGCTCAAACGAGATCTTGCTACAATACGCTCCATCAAATGATATGGGTCGTTAGCTCAGTTGGTAGAGCAGCGGACTTTTAATCCGTTGGTCCCGCGTTCGAGTCGCGGACGACCCACCACTCATTTGAAAGCCTAAGATGGGTCGTTAGCTCAGTTGGTAGAGCAGCGGACTTTTAATCCGTTGGTCCCGCGTTCGAGTCGCGGACGACCCACCATATTTCCTTAGGAACTCTGCAAAAACTCCAGTTCTTGCATCTTAAAAAATAAGCAGCTTATTTTTTATTCCTCAGGGTCGTTAGCTCAGTTGGTAGAGCAGCGGACTTTTAATCCGTTGGTCCCGCGTTCGAGTCGCGGACGACCCACCATTTATCTTCCAAAATAAATATCTTCGCTTCCCTACTCTGCATTGCACATTTATATGCTGGGCTGCATCGTATCTGCGCTACAACCTCAATATTAATGTGGATGAAAGAACGCTCAATCTGCTTTTTTAATCGGCCGACTTCTCCAGATAATAAGCATGTGCCGGTAAAGGATTACGGGAAAAATACTGCTGATTTACCGTCGATACTGTGGCAATTTTTTCTAAATCCATGCGTAGATTCTGCGTGTCATCAATATCATAAAAAATTTCCACCCCATTACTGCGATGCACAATAATCTGGTGTGCGGTTTCATCATACATCCAGTAATCCAGATGATAATTCATTTGTGCACCGGCCATGACCCGGCCCAGATAGACAATGGAACGATGTGCGGTGCCATCGGGCAATAAAGTCAGAATAAAATCGGCTGTACCGGTCTCGCATTTGACATAGGCATCTTCACAGCTAATTTTTACCTGATACCGGCCGACATAGGCCAAGGCCGCTTCCGGCACCACGGCTTTATCGGCATCTTCTGCAGATGGAAATACCGGCTGGCCAGCCACTTCACTCAGGCGCTTACTTGGCACATCTTCTGTCACCTGCAGGTCTGCCACGGGTGTAAACGGCTGTGCCTCCTCTCCTTCTTGACTGTTAAACGTCGGGTCACAAGCGGCCAAAGACAGGCAACAGATTCCCCATAACCATTTCGAACAATGCACAGCCAATATGGTGTCTCCCGGGTATCAATAAAAATAGCCACCGTATGCCTTTGCATCAGATTGATGGGCACACAGCGAAGCTATTGAAATTACATGAATTTTCACCCAAATCTACAGTTTTTGTAGACCTGTTTCAAGATTTTAAAGCGCAATATTTATACCGTGTCATTTTATTTACATAAATTAACGATTTATAGCGCATTGACCCTTTAAAAACGGAAATAGGTCGCCATTTTTATTTTATGAGTTGTTGATTGACTCACCATTTTATTTTTTAAGGAGACCTCAATGGCCAATGTTGGTTTATACCGCTCTAACCGCTCAAACATGATTGCAGGTGTAATGGGTGGTATTGCTGAACGTTTTGGTTGGAATGCAAATTTACTCCGCATTATTTTTGTGTTGGTATCCATTATGAGTGCCGCCTTCCCGGGTATTCTGGTGTACTTGGTACTGTGGCTGGTGATGCCGAAAAAGAAAGCTGAAATTGAACACGTGAATGGCTATCGCAATCCGGTACGTACCATTCATGAAGATCAGAACAGTTACCGTTAATCTTCATTTTTCTTGCACAGTTTAAAGCTACGGTGGACCCCTATTACCGTAGCTTCTTTTTTCTGGCTTTAACTTTCCGTAGTTTTGCTGCGTAGCCAGATCAGACGCTGGTTCATGGCGGCAATCATATCGGCGCGGCTAATAATCCCGACCAGCTGCTGCTGTTCCACCACTGGAATATAGTTAAACGAACGTTCCACAAAATACGGGACCAGATCGGCAATACTCTGATGTGGTTTTACCGTCACCACCTTGCGGTTCATAATGTGTTTGACCTGATGCTGCCATGACATCCGCACATCGGTAGCATGTTTAAACCATTCCACCACTTCATACAGTGCCAATGTGCCGACCAGTTGCTGCTCGGCATTTACCACCGGCAAGCTCATTAAATTGACCTGCTTGAACTTGTCTAGCGCGAGCTGGATATCATCATCCTGCTGCAAGGTAATCACATCATGAGTCATGATATCTTCACAGCGCCATTCCTGCACGTTTTCATCCTGCATACGCGCATTGGCCTGATATTGCGCTTCCAGAATAATTTTCTGCAAGTCATATTCACTAATGTCCAGCAGCTCGGTCTGATGCTCCAGCACATGATGAATATCTTGCGGCTGAATGGTGACTTTCTGGGTCGGGGTCGGGTCTTGCGAGCGCAGATTCAGCTGGGCCTTGTGTGGATATTGCTTGCCAGTCAGTCGGTTAAACATCATTGCCACCAACAGCAATAACAGCGAATTTAACAGCACCGGATAAAAGATAAATAAATAGCCCAGTTCACTGACCGCCTCACCGCCCAATACTGCGGTAATCGCCACAGCACCACTCGGTGGATGCAGCGAATCGGTCGACATCATTAAAATAATAGATAAGGCCACCGCCACACTAAAGGCTTCGGTCAGATTAGGAATATACAGCGCACAAGTCACACCAATAATGCCGGCAATAGTATTGCCAATCACCATATTCCACGGCTGTGCCAGCGGACTGGCCGGCACCGCAAACAACAATACTGACGACGCACCCATCGGCGCGATATACCAGGCATTAATATCGCCCAGAATCCATAAGCTGATCAGCGAAGATAGACTCAAGCCCAGCAAAGCACCCAATCCGCACAACAGACGTTCTTTCAGCGGCAGTAATTTGAAATTGGGTTTTAAGATTTCTAACCATTCAGATTGCGGATGAAACACGGGAATCCTTTGTGATTTTGGCGACGGCCGCCATTATAAAATGAAGCAGCTTATAAGATGTATTCATTCTATATCTTATAATTATGAATTTTTCTGTTGAGATGTATATCAGTATAGGCACACTGAATCATCCTCTTTTTAGAAAAAATTGATAAGCCCTTCATTTTAAAAACATCGTTTTTGCGTATACACCGTTCAGCGCAGATGATTGCGCTGTATACACCAGATGAAACCAATCTTTGAGAAAAATGACTGAAATGACAATGCTGGGTTTTCCCCGAATCCTACAGATCAAAATCCGTTTTTTGTGGATAGACAGATCAACCGAATGTCGGTTTCTCTACTAATTTTTCATGGCGATTTTTCGGTTAGGCTTCGCTTCCTGATCAAAGCGCCAGCATTGTATGGATAACCTTTGCTACCTCCCGCCAAAATCCTTATAATTGAGCACAATTTTTCTCTAATTTTAAGTGGATGACCATGAGTCGCGCCATATCGCATATTGATACTTTCCAAGGCTTAATTCTTGCCTTACAAAATTACTGGGCGGAGCAAGGCTGCGTCGTGTTGCAGCCTTACGACATGGAAATGGGTGCAGGAACATTCCACACTGCAACTTTCCTACGTGCATTAGGGCCTGAAACCTGGAATGCCGCTTATGTGCAACCTTCACGTCGTCCAAAAGATGGCCGTTATGGTGAAAACCCGAACCGTTTGCAACACTACTACCAGTTCCAGGTGGTATTAAAGCCAAACCCGGACAACATCCAGCAGCTGTATCTGGATTCTTTAAAAGCCATCGGGATTGATCCTTTGGTTCACGACATCCGTTTTGTCGAAGATAACTGGGAATCACCAACACTCGGTGCTTGGGGCTTAGGTTGGGAAGTTTGGCTGAATGGTATGGAAGTCACGCAATTCACTTATTTCCAGCAAGTCGGTGGTGTTGAATGTTATCCGGTCACGGGTGAAATCACTTACGGTTTAGAACGTCTGGCGATGTACCTGCAAGGTGTAGACTCGGTTTACGATTTGGTTTGGACCAAAGGTCAGTTCGGTACGGTCACGTATGGCGATGTGTTCCATCAAAACGAAGTAGAACAATCGACCTATAACTTTGAATATGCGCCAGTCGACAAACTGTTTGAACTGTTCGACTTCTATGAAGCAGAAGCCTCTCGTTTGATGGAAGCGAAACTGCCACTTCCTGCCTATGAGCAAGTGGTGAAAGCATCACACAGCTTTAACCTGCTTGATGCGCGTGGTGCGATTTCTGTGACTGAGCGTCAGCGTTATATTTTACGTGTCCGTACACTGGCGCGTGCCATTGCACAAAGCTACGTGGCCGCACGTGCAGAGCTTGGTTTCCCAATGGCGGAACCACACTTACGTGATGAAGTTCTGGCACAGTTAAAAGCACAGGTTGAGGCGGAAGCCGCACAAGCAGAAAAATCAGCGGAGAACAAATAATGTCTAAACATACTGTTTTATTTGAACTTGGCTGTGAAGAACTCCCACCAAAAAGCCTGAAAAAATTACGTGATGCATTACAGGCAGAAACGGTTAAAGGCTTAAAAGATGCAGGTCTGGCTTTCGATTCAATCGAAGCCTATGCTGCACCACGTCGTTTAGCACTTAAAATTGTCAATGTTGATGGCGCGCAAGCCGACACACAAAAACGTTTTGACGGCCCTGCTGTGCAAGCGGCGTATGATGCGGAAGGCAAACCAACCAAAGCTTTAGAAGGCTTTATGCGTGGTCAAGGCATTACGGTTGATCAAGTATCGACTTTCCAAGCAGGTAAAGTTGAAAAAGTTTGCTACTTAAAAGATGTCAAAGGTCAAAGCCTAGACGTACTTTTACCGCAAATTTTACAAGCGGCTTTGGATAATCTTCCAATCGCAAAACGCATGCGTTCTGCAGCAAGCCGTACTGAATTCGTACGTCCTGTAAAATGGGTGGTATTGCTGAAAGACAACGACGTTGTTGATGCAACCATTCAAGATCATAAAGCAGGTAACGTGACTTACGGTCACCGTTTCCATGCCCCTGAAGCAATCACTTTAGCGCATGCAGATGAATATCTTGCCAAGTTAAAAGCTGCGCACGTTGTGGCATCTTTTGAAGAGCGTCAAGCAATCATCGACCAACAAGTGAAAGCATTGGCTGATGAAGTGAATGCCATTGCGATTGTACCAAGCGACCTTCGTGATGAAGTAACTGCTCTTGTTGAATGGCCTGTTGCGCTTCGTGCAAGCTTTGAAGAACGCTTCCTTGCAGTTCCTCAAGAAGCACTCATCACAACCATGCAGGACAACCAAAAGTACTTCTGCTTGGTGAACAGCGATAATAAACTTCAACCGTACTTCATTACTGTGTCAAACATTGAGTCGAAAGACCCATCACAGATCATTGAAGGTAACGAGAAAGTGGTTCGTCCACGTTTGTCGGATGCTGAATTCTTCTTCCTGCAAGACCAAAAACAACCGCTTGCTTCTCGTAAGGAGAAACTGGCGAATATGGTATTCCAGGCAGAACTCGGTACGCTTTGGAACAAATCTGAACGTATTGCCAAACTTGCTGTTGCGCTTGCGCCAATTACAGGTGCAAATGCGGCTGATGCTGAAAAAGCGGCACTTCTTGCGAAATGCGACTTAACCTCTGAACTTGTGGGTGAATTCCCAGAACTTCAAGGCATCGCGGGTACTTACTACGCACGTCTTGAAGGCGAAAATGATGAAGTGGCTGAAGCACTTGGCGAGCAGTACTTGCCTAAATTCGCTGGTGATGTTTTACCGAAAACCAAAACTGGGACAACCATTGCGCTTGCAGACCGCTTAGATACGCTCACCGGTATTTTCGGTATTGGTCAAGCGCCTACAGGTTCGAAAGACCCGTTTGCCCTGCGTCGTTCTGCAATTGGTATCTTACGTCTAGTGACTGAAAACGAGCTTGATGTTTCAATCGAAGATTTGATCAAACTTGCTTTAGCTGCGTATGGCGATGTACTCAAAGATCACGATAAGACTTTAAACGATGCGGTTGCATTCCTTGAAGGTCGTTACCGTGCCAAATATGAAGACCAAGGTGTGGCTGTTGACGTGATTCAAGCCGTTCAAGCCTTGTCACCAAAATCACCGCTTGATTTTGACAAGCGTGTCAATGCGGTCAATCACTTCCGCGCATTGCCTGAAGCGGCTGCACTTGCTGCTGCGAATAAGCGTGTTGCCAATATTCTTGCCAAAGAAGCGGCACCAGCTGGTGAAGTGGTTGAAGCGAATCTGGTGGAAGATGCTGAAAAAGCATTGTTCGCTGAACTTGCAAAAATCACGCCTGTAGTTGAGCCATTATTCGCTGCCAAAGACTACACTGCTGCGCTCTCTGCACTTGCTGCACTGCGTGCGCCTGTAGATGCGTTCTTTGACGGTGTAATGGTGATGGCGGATGATGCTGAATTAAAAGCAAACCGTTTACGCTTGCTTGCTCAACTTCGCGCCTTATTTACCAAAGTGGCGGATATTTCGGTGCTTCAACACTAAAGATGAGTATTTATAACGACTCACCTATCACCCTTGCAATCCTCAAGCTCTTTCAAGAGCTTGAGGATTGGATTTCAATGAATCATCAATATCTTCCTCATGGTGCCGTTAAGGCATTTATTTTTGGTGGCTGTGCGTTTCACATCCACACCAATGCTCGAGGTAGCAATGATATTGATGCTGAAATCCAATCGATCAGCCAATTAAAAAAAGAAGATATTTTCTTATTTCTAGAAAATAATGATATTGAATATCTGGATCATAATAATCTTGAAACAAATTTAGAATTTGACAGTGGATTTAATACCAGCCTTGCCTCCATCGATCCTGATTACAGGGAACGAGTGATCCCCTTAACCGCTGAAAGTATCGTAGAGGTCTATCTCGTATCTGGCGTAGATTTGGCTGTTTCTAAATTGGCACGCTTGTCTGACAGAGACATCGAAGATATTCAAGCATTATATGCAAGAAACAAGTTTTCGCTTGAGCAGTTCAAAGAAATAGCAAATAATGCTAAAGACTATTACGTTACACCTGAGCAATTAGATTCTAATATTCAATATATGATTTCGCTTCTTTCAGACCTGGGAGATTGACACAATGAATCAGCTGGAATTTGAGCATGCTTTAAAAGCACTATTAAAGCAGCCATTGAATTCTGCAACATTCGAGCAGGTTAAACCCGTTGCTGAAGCATTATTATATTCAGAACTACTACCTGCTGTGAGTTCCAGTTTAAACCCCTTAGAAAAGCGCCGACTGTTTTTTCTATTAGAAAAATTCCGCAGATACTCATGCTCAAGTGTTTCTAGACGCCAACAACTTAAAGCCCTCTCCCAAGCCTTGAATGTCGTTCCATTGCCGAGCACTCATGATACAAGAAGATTAGTTGACCCTCTGGCAAAACGTGTAGGCCTCAATGAAGATTTAAATCATTTAAAACCTCAATTACTGACCTTACAAACACGCCACTACTCACTTTACAGTTAATTCTCTCCTCCTTCTCTTAAGTACTACTATTCTATAGGTCATACCTATAGGCTTTTCCTTCCATATTCCCTATACTCAAACTGAAAACACTCAACAAGAAAGAAGCTTATGAAACTTAAAACTTTAATTTTATCTGGTCTAACTTGCCTTTCTCTGGGTGCATGTACCTCTGCGCCAGTCATTCCACAACTACAAGCGGGGGTATTACAAGAAGTCCAAAATCTTGAGGTCTATCCAGACACCACGCATAACTCGGCCAAACTGACCAAGTTTATTGATAAATGCGTGATTGAATTTAGAGGGCAGCTCAAAGCCGGCCGCTCAATTGAACAATGGGCATTTAAAGGCAACACCCTCATTTCAGCCGGTTCAGCTACCTTTGCCCAAGATGGCACCAGCACCGCCCATAATTTTGACCTGCATGATGCCACGGTACAGAAAAACTTCCTGACCCTGCGCGATCATTTCCATAAAGATGCACTGGCGCAATGTAACTAAAAATTCAAGCATCATGCCTGCAAAAGGTATGGTGCTTTTCCACATTTTTCAGAAAAAATAAAAATAACCTGAAAAATAAATAGATTTTTCATCATGCAAAATTATATCTGCTATACCAACTGGTATAAGACTTCGCAGCCAATTCCCAGTTTACAAAAATGCCTGAATTGTTAAGCAGTTGTAGCAAGATTGTGGATGTTTTTGCATAAAGCATATCGGCGCATATTTTTCTCATTAAGATAGGCACCGCTCACAGCATTGCGTCTGTGGCACACATGCAAGGAAAATCCTATGAAGAAAACTCTCACAACAATATTCATGAGCAGCGCCCTACTCGCGACATCTTCACTGTATGCCGCGCCAGCACTTCAGGCCAATGTCAACGCATCGGCAGCTGTGCAGACGCCACAGGCTGGTGGACTTTTAAATAATGTAGTGCAAGGTACGCAGCAGACCTTACACAGCGCAGGCGAGCATGTCGGTCAAGGATTACATAGCGTAAAAACCACGACCCAGAACACCTGGCAAAACACCAAACAGTTCAGCAATGAAAAAGCCGAAGCCGGCAAAGAAAAAGCCGCAGATTTAAAACAGGCGGCCTATGAACGCTCAAGCGAACTGAAACAGTCTGCCGCCAAGAAAGCCGCAGCAGCCCGTGAACATGCCGCAGATCGTACGGAAAAAACCAAAAACAGCCTGAAACAGAAATCGGCACAGGTACAATTGCACAGCAATGCGCAGGTTGATGTCGATACGCCTGTGGCCAAAGCCAAAGTCAGCAGTACAACCCATACCGCGGTTGGCGCTGCACAATAATCAAAATGAGAGAACCAAGCCTGCAACCCTGCGGGCTTTTTTAATTTTGTGGTTGAGTTTCAAGACAATTCAGCAGATGCTCAACACAGTAACAGGAATCTTCATGATTTCTTCATGCCTTCAGTTTAGGCTTAGGCTTTCCATTCTCTTTTAGCAGGGGTCATGATTATGCATAAAATGAAATCCGTATTGGTTGTTGGCCTTATGCTCATGGGCACTGCAGTCTGGGCACAAACTCCACCAGCAGAAGCGAATAGCAGCACCAAGCTCCAAGCCCCGATTCAGCCGTATGCCGATAATCCGAATTTACTGCATGTCTGGGCCTATAAAGCACAGCAAGGTGTTTTAAACGCGGCAGATCGGGTTGGTGAAGTGGCAGAAAAAGGTGTGCAAAAAGTACGGCCTTCGGTGCATCAGGCCTGGGAAAATACCAAAACCTTAACCAGCAACACCACGCAACAGGCCAACCAGAAAATTCAGGACACCAAAGAAGCTTTAGGCGGCGCACCGCAACAGCCGGTACCAATTGTACAGGGCAGCTTGAGTCAGCCAGATACCGCTCAACCGGCGGCATCAGTACCTGCTGAAACCGGTTCAGGGGCCACCAGCTATGCCGTGACCGAACTTTAAGACGGGAGTGAGCGAGAGCCTCATCATCACTCGCCTTTTCATTCCACCCAAAAATACGGACCTGAATGCGTCCGTATTTTTTATTGCTTGATATCTGCTTAATTGACCTGACGGATCGGTTGGCCCTGCTGAAACGCGATCACGTTTTCTACCATTTGCTGCACAATCCGCTGCCGCGCATCTACACTGCCCCATGCACTATGCGGGGTTAAAATTAAATTGGGAATAGCTGGGTCTAACAGGATATTGCCCTGCTTGGGTGGCTCGACACTCAGCACATCCATCGCCGCACCGGCAATTTGTCCGGACTGTAAGGCTTCGGCCAGCGCCGCTTCATTGACAATACCGCCGCGGGCACAGTTAACTAAAAACGCGCTATGTTTCATGGCAGCAAACTCAGCCGGCCCGATTAAATCCCGGGTATCTTCGGTCAGTGGACAATGCAGGCTTAAAAAATCCACCTGCGGTAACAGCTCGGCAAAAGGCACCCGCGATGCAGATTGTAGCCGGTTGGCGAGAGCAGCAATTTTGACCTGCATGCCGAAGGCTTCGGCTAGCTTGGCCACTGCCTGCCCCAACTCACCATAACCGACAATGCCCAGCGTTTTTCCAGCCAGCTCGACAATTGGATAATCCAGCAGACAGAACTGGCTAGAACGCTGCCACTGGCCCTGTTGCACCGCCTGATGATAACGCACAAAAGAAGTAGCCAGATTTAACATCAGCATTAAGGTATGTTGCGCCACTGCGGCCGTGCCATAACCCTGGCAGTTACACACCACCACGCCCTGGCGGCGTGCCTGTTCCAAATCGACATTATTGGTGCCGGTGGCTGAAATCAGGATCAGTTTAAGCTGCGGGCATTGCTGTAATGTCGCGGCATCGAGCAGCACTTTATTGCTGATAATCACCTCGGCAGATTGCACCCGTGGCAGCAGCTCTGCAGGCGAAGTGGTTGGATACAGCGTTAACTGCTGCTGAAAGACAGCGTTTAAGTCTTCTAGCTGTAAATCATCCTGATCCAGCGAGGCAAAATCCAGAAATACGGCGTTCATGTGGTGCATCCTCTCATCATGGCGTGAAGAAATTAAAGCACACTTGTAGCGCTGCGCGTCAGTTCAAAAATGGGATGCCCACAAAAAAACGCCCATGAGTTCATGGGCGCTTGCTGTGATAATTGCGTAAAGAAAAGCGGATTTGCCGAATGACATAAATGGTTAAAGCCAATACCAATAACAGGCCACTGCCGAACACCATATAGGCTGAATAATGCACCGTTTGTGCCGAAGCAACGGACGGAACAGCCCAACCCAGCAGGCTCAGTACCACAACAGACAGAGGTCGAATGGTCATAACACTACCCTACTTTTATCCACTGGTTGTTTTACATCCATCCTCATCTTAGCCTGAATATAAAATAAAACAAGGACTTCGGGGTCAGTGCAGTTTTGGCTTACAGCACCACTTCGGGCTGGGTCACAAATTTGGCACTTTCCGGGCTATCATCGACAAATTCATTGCCGCCAAATTCATCACTACTTAAATTCAGCTGTTTATAACTCAGCACATAATAATCGCTGTATTTTTTAATCACGATGGGGTGCATACCGGCGCTGAGCTCATCCTGTTCCTGAAACAGTTTCATGACCTGACGATCATTCATGGCCACAATATAACGCTGGTCATTCAGCCAGATTTGTACCAGTCCATTGCCCTTGGCATAAATCGGAATCAGGAATTTATGGTTTAAGGCCACAGCACTGGCAGCATAGCTTTCGATCTTCTGGCTAATGACATTAAATACCAGCCCATGGCCAAAACAGTCCATCAGCTGGCGGCGGCTTTCCTGCGGCAGGTTAAACTGAATCCCGAGTTTATGCAGGTCATGCTGATCGACCTGTTTATTGCTGAGCAGCGAGCGAATCAGGTTCTGCTTGAGCTTGGCATCAAAAAAGCCGCTGTCCAGTTGCAGTTCGTTATTTTTCAGGATTTGCCCCAGCGCATGTTTGTGCCGTGGCAACAGGTTTTCAATCAGCTTGCGATAGTAGAACTTGCTGTTCTTTTTGACCTGACGCATCTTCTGGTAAAAATGTGCCGGATCAAAAGGATGGCTAAGAAAATCATTGAGCAAATCGGAACTGGCCAGCACCGCAATCGCATCATGTCCGGTAAACGGTAAATGCAGGGTCTGCAGCGAAGGCAGTACCGCCTGCAGTTTTAAATACTGGGCGCGGTCTTCGGCATAGTGCGGATCATAAATCACGATATATTCGCGCTCAGCCGAAACATCTTGGGGCTGAATACGCATGTCAGCATTGTGCTGCGGATGGAAGAACATATTGTAGCGCGTGTCCAGAATATCTTCCGGATCAATCGAATATTGCGGCACCAGTGCCACCACACGTTGCAAATCAAGCAGGTTGGAATATTTGATGGCCGCATAACCACCCATCGAACCGCCATAGCCAATACGCTGCTGAAACGGCGCAATGGTGGCGGCAATTTCATTCAGCATCGCGCGCATCGACTGTTCGGGAAACCAGGATTTCTCCTTTGGCATGATGCCAACCACATTATAGCCGTGTTTGCTCAATGACTTTTCAGCATTAATGGTCAGGCCTTTGGCGCGGGTAATTAAATCGCCAAAAGAAAAAATCAGCGCCTCTGAATGACCGGGCATCCAGATGACGCGGATATGATCGTCTTCAAAAATTATGTGTTTATCCATTCCCACACCAGAGCTGCACAGCCCTCTATCAAGATTCAAAATAACAAATAGACCGTATGCCGACGACTAAAAAGCGAATATGTTATTTTATAGATGCCCGGCAGATAAAAAAGCGCAAAATATGACACAATTCCTCCATCCTGCAGCAGAACAAGGCTTTTCCACAGCCGCCAAACTTTATCAACAGGTCCGACCAAGTTATCCACAAGCGCTGGTTGCATGGTTAAAAAACCAGCTCAAATCTGATGCCGCACCGGTCTGTGTCGACCTAGGTGCCGGTACCGGTAAATTCCTGCCGATTCTGCAACAGCTTAGCCCGCATGTGATTGCTGTTGAGCCGGTGGCCGAAATGCTGGCACAACTACAGCAACACTATCCTGATGTGCAAAGCATTCAAGCCTATAGTCATGCCCTGCCGCTGCCTGATGCCAGTGTCGATGCCGTCTGCTGCGCGCAGTCCTTTCACTGGTTTGCCAATCTTGAAACCCTGAACGAAATTTACCGGGTGCTGAAACCGGGTGGCCAGCTGTTGCTGATCTGGAATCAGCGTGACACCCGCATCGACTGGGTCAAGGCACTGGCCGAGCATATAGCACCGCTGGAAGGTGATACCCCGCGTTTTCATAGCGGCCAATGGCGACAGGTCTTTTCGGCTGCAACCGGCTTTAACGCTAACGCAGAAGCTACTTTTCAGCAATGGCAAAGCGGTACAGTTGAACAGGTGGTATCAAAACGCCTGCTTTCTACCAGTTTTATTGCCGCGCTGCCTGAACATCAGCAACAGCAGCTGAAACAGCAGTTCGAGCAGATGGTGCTACAATATACAGGCAAACAGCCGCAGCAACAAATTGACTTTCCCTACCTCACCCATGTGTATAGCTTTACAAAAATTACAGAACAATAAGGATGAACCTGTCATGTCCAATCTGATCAAACCTTTATCTCTGGCCTGTCTGCTTGGCAGTGCACTGCTGCTGAGTGCCTGCGAGCGCAATCCATCACCAGAACCGAAGCAGGAATTAAGCGCCGAAGATCAGGTGCTGCAGGAACTGAAAAGTGAGCCGGTACGCACTTTCCCAAAAACCGAGCAGGACTTGCATGACCTACAGCTACTAACCGACTATGAACAGCGCTTTGGCCAGATGAGTGAGGAAATGGAAGCCGAACTGATGCAGATGCAGCAGCAAGGCACGCTGGATGATGGCTTTGCACGAAGCCGGCAAGGTGACAATATCCAGTCGGCACTGAATATGCTGAAAGCGCTGGATTTAAAGACCGAACAAGGCCGCTATATTCAGGGCCTGATGTATGAATATTGGGATCATCAGGCCCAGCTGCATGCCCAGCAATCAGCTTCAGCTGCATCGGAGAGTGCGCCAGACAGCGTTAAAGGTCTGGGGAAATTTATTCATGCCCAAGAGCAATTAGAACACTGGCGCGACCAGTATCCACAGCTCGACCAATAAATAACATCTATCATTTCAGGGCCTAAATAGCCCTGATCTTTACAGGGAGAATGCCGGTGAGTTTTACTGCCCTGTAGCGAGATAGGCATGCACGCCTTCCCCAGCTGCCCGTCCGGTGGCAAAACAGGCCGTGAGCAAATAGCCGCCGGTGGGTGCATCCCAGTCCAGCATTTCACCGCAGCAAAATACCGCCGGATGATCCTTCAGCTGTAACTGCGGGCTGAAGGCACTGCGTTTGATTCCGCCGGCACAGCTAATCGCTTCTTCAATCGGGCGAAAACCTGTTAATTCAATCCGCAGCTGTTTCACCTGTGCCGCCAGCGCCTCCGGCTGATGCCATAAGCTTTTATCGACCAGTTCACGCAGCAGACTGCTTTTGGCTGCATCTAAACCGGCTTTACGCCAGACATTGCTAAGCGACTGCTTTTTACTGGGGTGTAATTTTTTGGCCAGCTGTGCTTGGGACTGCTCGGGCAGTAAATCCAGAGAGAGTACCATGCGCTGCTGCTGTTTCAGCTGTGCACGCAAGGCCCGGCCCTGCTTATAAATCAGGCCGCCTTCCAGTCCATAATGGGTCAGGACAATATCGCCGATACTGCGCGTATGCGGTTCTACCCAGGCCTCAACCCGTTTTAAAGGCTGACCAAACACCGGCTGCATAAAGCTGGACCACGGATATTCCACCCCGGCATTGCTGGCCTGAAATGGCTCAATCTGCTCTGGATGGAGCCAGTCCTGCCAGGCGCCATCACTGCCCAATTGCGACCACGACAGCGCACCACAAGCCAGCACAATCGCATCAAATGCTTCACTACGCAGTTGCCCATGTTTTAAGTCCAGAATCTGCAGCTGTTGCTGCTCAAGGCCTTTGACCTGCTGGCGGTAATGAAACTGCACCCCATTATCCGCCAGTCGTTTTAACCAGGCCCGTAATAGCGGTGCAGCTTTCATCTCCACCGGAAATATCCGCCCGGATGAACCGACATAAGAGCGAATGCCCAAGCCTGCCATCCAGTCCTGAATCCAGCCAGCATCCCAGCGCTGAATCCACGGCGCCAGCCAGTCGGCCTGATCATAACGCTGAATAAACTGCGGCACCGCTTCGGCATGGGAAATATTTAACCCGGTTTTGCCGGCCATTAAAAACTTGCGTGCTGCCGAAGGCTTCTGCTCATAGACATGCAGGCTATAGCCATACTGGCTGAGCACCTCAGCCGCCATCAAGCCGGCCGGGCCTGCCCCGATAATGGCAATCCGCTTGGACATGCTTATTCTTCCACTGCCTGCGCAGGCGACTGCCCCTGAAGCGGCTGAAAATCATCAAAACGGGTGCGATACCCTTCCGGTTTACGAATAATCAGTTGCTGGCATAATTCACCGCGCTGCAAATATTTAATTTCAAAATGGGTCCGGGCAGAATCGGCGGCAATCCGCTGTTTCTCAAACGGCAGTTTCCATAGCGCCAATAATTGTTGTTCAGCTTCGGCAATATATTCAGGGATATTACTGGCCAGGGTAATCTGTCCATTCGGTTGTAAACGCGACAGCAAAAACTCAAAAAATGGCATATTTAGCCAGCGCTGGGCCGGATTATGCGGCTCCGGATTCGGATATAAAATAAAGCACTGCTCGACTTGCGCCGGATATAGCGCATGTACAATCCACGGCAAGGCATCGGCATGGACCGGCTGCAGATTGGCACGCGGTTCTAATCCATGCTGCTTTTGCATGGCCAGAAACTTTTCCCGGGTGCGCTCAATCGCATACAGGGTTTGCTCAGGATGTTGCCCACTGAACAACAGCGCGTGCTTGCCTTTGCCCGCACCAATTTCGATACAGACAGGAGTATTGGCAATGGCTTGAAAGTCACGCGGAGCATGCATACGCTGGGCTTGAAATTGACGAATGGGCATAATCAGATCAAACTTATAAAAAACCGCACAAGTCTATCAAGTGCAGCTGTTTTTGCCTAATCTAATCCGGGATTTTATCAGGAGACCCGCATGCCACGTACATTCCCTTGCCCACGTTGTGGTGAACCTTCTGTCTGGGAAGGCAATGAATTTCGCCCTTTCTGTTCCGAGCGTTGCAAGCTGATTGATTTGGGCGCCTGGGCCAGTGATGAATATCGCCTGCCGACTCAGGATGCACCCTCGGTAGATAACCCGGAAGACTAAAATGAGTTACGCGGTTTTACAAAAAGCCGCTTTTACTGGAAAGGTGTAATAAAAATCCTACACATTTAAAACTTCTTTGCGCAAACAGCGCACACATTTAAAAATTTTACTGCAAAACGTTACCCTATTCGCATTCGGTTCTTTTTTAAATGGCCTCGAGATTCTAATTATCGAGCCCTGTATGCCCACGCTCCTGAAAATTCTTTTTTTCGCCTTTCTGCTTGCCGCAATCTTAATGCTGGCGGTCGGTTTATATAGTCAGGATACGCTGCTGATTGGGGTGGCGGTATTATTTGCCTTAATGGCCTGGCTGGTGGGCATGGAAGCGAAAAAACAGCTGAATGACCCGTTTCGCAAATAAATGGCAATCAAAACGGCGCAATAAAAAAGTCAGCACTGTGCTGACTTTGGTTAGGGTGAGATTTGCAGATTAACCGGCCTGCCCCGCCACAAAAGGATTGTGCTGTTTTTCAAAACCAATGGTACTGATCGGACCATGCCCTGAAATAAACTGGGTTTCATCCGGCAGGCTAAAACATTCACGCTGGATTGAATCCAGTAATTGCTGATGATTCCCACGCGGGAAATCTGTCCGGCCAATCGAGCCTTTAAACAGCACATCACCGGTCCAGAGCAAACCGTAATTGCCATTATAGAACATCACATGACCTGGGGTATGTCCCGGCGCAAAACGCACTTCAAACTGTTCATTGCCCAGCTGCAGCTGCTCACCACCTTCCAGCCACTGATCCACCTCGACCTTTTCAGGAATCGGGAAACCATAACGCGCCGATACTTCCTGAATCATATCCAGCCAGAACGCATCTTCCTTATGCGGACCAATGACCGGCACATTCCAGTGTTTTTTTAAAGCACCGACAGCACCAGCATGATCCAGATGACCATGAGTTAACCATAAGGCTTTCACAGTTAAGCCCAGTGCTTCGACTTCTGCCTGCAGCTTGTCCGGTTCACCGCCCGCATCAATCAAAATAGCCTCTTTACTTTCTGCATCCCAGACGATGGAACAGTTTTGGGCAAATGCCGTGACCGGCACAATTTTGACTTGTAACATGAGTTAAGCGTCCTGTTGAAAATGGGCAAAAGTCTGTTTTAGCGCATCCAGATTAGCCTGAAGCAAGGCATTCAGCAATTGTAAATGATCATCCCGCTGGTTCAGCGCCGGAATATAGGCATAGTGTTCCCCGCCCGCCTGCTGAAAAATCTCGGCATTTTGTATGGCCAGTTCTTCCAGGGTTTCCAGACAGTCGGCAGAAAATGCCGGACTCATGATCTGGACCGATTTGACTCCCTGCTTGCCCCATTCTTCGAGCAGTACATCGGTATAGGGCTTGACCCATTCCTGTTTGCCAAAACGTGACTGGAAGCTGATCGCCCATTGATCCTCATTTAAACCCAGCGCCTGCGCCACCAGTTGAGCGGTTGTGCGACTGCGCTCGGCATACGGGTCGCCTTTATCGGCATACGGCTGTGGAATACCATGAAACGACATCAGCAGTTTTTCCGCCGGACCATGCTTGGCCTGAAATTCGCGCACACTCTGCGCCAAAGCCTGAATATACAAAGGATGCTGATAATAATCGCGGATAATGCTCAGCCCCGGCAAATTGCGCTGCTGCGGAATCCATTTGGCTATAGCATCATACAGCGGCGCGGTAGAGGTTGCGGAATATTGTGGGAATAGCGGCAGGACAAGGAGATGATCTTGCGGCTGCTGGGCCAGCTTTGCCAGCAAAGCGTCGATACCCGGGTTGCCATAAGTCATGGCTGGCACAATATTCAGCTCAAATTCCGGGTAGAGCGGGCTTAAGGTCTGTCTGACGGCATCGACCTGCGCCTGCAAAATCTCGCGCATAGGCGAATCCTGATTCCAGACCATAGCATAGGCATGCGCCACGCGTTTGGGGCGAAACGGTAAAATAAACAGCCTTAAAATAATTTGCCACAGCAGTTTGGGAATTTCAATCACCCGCTGATCAGACAGGAACTGTTTCAGAAAACGTCGTACCGCGGGCACAGTCGGTGCATCCGGTGTACCCAAATTGGCCAGAATAATGGTGATTTTCGGTTTCGCAACAACAGACATCAGGCTCTCAGGAATCATTAGGGAACGCGTTTACTTTAACAGCTTTCCCGTCTGTTACTAAATGAATTAATACGTCGATTTATATTGAAAAACACGATCATTATCAAGCAGGTTACTGTCCAGCAACTTCTGCCCTTTGGCTGTAGTCTGCCATAGCATACGCTGGCGTTCATCCCGGCCGGCCTGCACAATCCAGTCATTCTGGCGCATCTGCATTTTAATGGTATGCAAGGCACGAATATTGATTTGCGCCCGTGCCACCGCATGCGCCCGCGGCATTTCACGCCGCGCATCAGTCAGGCCGGTATCATTTAAATATTCATTCATGCGTTTGGAAAAATATTCTTCCGGGGTCGGATGAATAAAAGTCGAGCCTAAAATACTGAACAGCTGCGCCCAGGTCAGCTGTTTTTGTACTTTCAGTTCTTTAAAATTACCATCCTGATAGGCATGCATCCGGTATTCAAACTGGAAAGCTTCATGCATGGATACTTTGGGCAGGCTTAAAAACGGATCGGCTTCGGTCTTGCCAAGTTCATTTTTTAACTGGGCCACTTTGGCCTGTAGCTGCTCGATTTCATCATGCAGGGCCTGGGTATTTTGCGGACGCACCCAGCCCACCACCGGATAACGCTCCAGCATTTGCGGCATATTGAAACGTACCGCCAGCTCCAGATCACGCAAGCTGCGATAGCAAAACACCTGATCAACTTCCTGCTGCAACAGGCGACGGAATTCTTTAAATTTTTCCCGCAGTTCAGGTTTGGCATCCTGCAAGCTGGCATCACGTGAATCCGGATCTTCGTGCATAAACACAATCATCGGTTTCTGCTTGGTGACCGCGTAAATATATTCCAGATGCATATAGCCCACACCCGATACCGACTGCTCGCCATACTGGCTGCCCAGTAACAGCACCACATAGTCGCAGTCATCAATCTGACGACGAGCAAATGCCGTACTCAATGGCGTACGCTGCTCCAAGCCCCAGGAAAAGAAGCCCATTCCCACCAAGGTCTGTGTCAATACCATGCGTTCCGGCTGCATCTCTGAACCGGACGTAGAGATAAATACCTGATAGCGTTTATCGAGCATTGGCTCTCCTTCCCTCAATAGCTGAAGCGCCCAATGGGCATCAGTATTGTTCCCCAATCAAAAAAATAAGTCATGCTGAAGCAATCATGTTGCTTTCTTTATGGAGCCTGGCTTAGCGAGGCAGATTGGAAATTTTCCAGCGGATCTGCTCAGGCATCAGACGCCCGACAATCGGTTGTAAATGTTCAGCATTTTGACCGCTGACATAACAATGAATCTGCACCTGATCGGCTCGGCTCTGTTCAAATAATAACTCATTTTTCGTTAAAATGCGGGAAGTTTGACGCGCAACGGCAGTTCCTGAGTCAATTAATGTCAATTTCTGACCAAAAATAGACTGAATCGCAGTTTTTAAGAAGGGATAATGGGTACACCCCAGCACCAGATGATCTGCGCCAGCATCCACCACTGGCTGTAGCAGTTCACTTAAAGTAGTTAAACAGGCAGCACTCATTTGTGCTCCGCTTTCCACAAAAGGCACCAGCTCAAGCGAGGTTAAAGGAATCACCTTGACCTCGGCCGGCAAGGCAAAACGCTGAATCACGTCTTTAATTAGCTGGCCACGAAAGGTCGCCGGTGTCGCCAGCACGGCCACGGTTTTGGTTTTGCTCTGCAGTACCGCCGGTTTTAAGGCCGGGACCAGACCGACAATCGGGAAATCTTCCCCATAATGCGCACGCAGATAATCCAGACTAAAAGCCGAAGCAGTATTGCAAGCCACCACTGCAATTTTACAGCCCTGCCGATATAGCCACTCGATGGCCTGAGCGGTCAGTTCGCGAATTTCCTGATCATCACGCGGGCCATAAGGCACATGCGCCGTGTCGGCATAATAAACAATCTGTTCATTGGGCAAATGCTGGGCAATTTCCAGTGCCACCGACAGGCCGCCAATGCCTGAATCAAAAATCCCGATTGGCGCATCCGCCTGCGCTCTGGTCATAGGGTGCAACAAAGGAGCAAGGGGATGAATGGCGGTCATGGCAGTGGAATGAGCAGTTTGAAATAGGATGGCTCAAGCTTAAACCTCAGGTGCCTAATTGCAATAGCAAATCACCACTTTTCAGGCTTAAAATTGCATCGCCTTCGGCATTTTCCTGCAAGCTGCCCAGCTCGATCAGATGAAAAAAAGCCGCACGCTGGATCAGGGCATTCAGACCAAAACGCACATGTACATAGGGACGCAACTCCCCTTCATATTCACGCATAAAGATCGGATGCTGCTCATCGACAATCACCAGGTCCTGGGTGGTAGTGGTCAGTTGCAGATAGGTCTTGCCTTCAATATCAACTTGATCTACCTGATTGACAAATAAAGGCTCATCTTCCACCTCAATTTCAATCTGCTCGACCGGGGTTTTTAAATAGAACGTGTGACCTTCTTTCCAGAGTACGGTAGAAAACAGCTCAATTAATGACTGGCGCTTCACCAATTGACCTTCGTGCCACCATTCTCCATTGGCTTTTACCGTTAAATCCATTTTGCCACAATGCTTTGGATGCCAGTGCTCCAAAGGGGGAATTGACCTTTTGTGACCGGGCTGTGCATCTTTTAAGTATTGTGCAATGCCCATTAAATTTTTATCATCAGAAAATGCTACTTTTTTCGTCGGATTTGGTTCATTGTGCTCATTGTTCATCATTGAATACCCTGCTGACGGAAAAATAATATGATTCAGCCAATTGGCTAGACCAAGGTTTAAAACTATACTAGCCCACAATATAAAAGACACGATAGCAAATTTGTGTCTAGGAACTAAGAACACTCATGGCAGCACCGGATTCTGAGATGACGGTTGCCACCTTCTAGTATTATGAGGAGTCCTACATGGAACACATCGAACGTGAATCGATGGAGTTTGACGTAGTTATCGTAGGTGCTGGCCCTGCGGGTCTGTCTGCGGCGATTAAAATCCGTCAACTTGCAATTGAAAATAACCTGAATGATCTGTCCGTTTGTGTCGTAGAAAAAGGCTCCGAAGTCGGTGCGCACATCTTGTCAGGTGCGGTGCTGGAACCACGTGCCATCAATGAGCTGTTCCCGAACTGGAAAGAAGAAGGTGCACCTTTAAATGTACCGGTGACAGAAGATAAAACGTTCTTCTTGCTGTCTGAAACCACTTCGAAAGAAGCGCCACACTGGATGGTGCCAAAAACCATGCACAACAATGGCAACTATGTCATTTCACTCGGCAACGTGGTGCGCTGGTTAGGCCAGAAAGCCGAAGAACTGGAAGTGTCGATTTTCCCGGGCTTTGCGGCATCTGAAATTCTGTACCATGAAGATGGCACAGTAAAAGGCATTCAAACTGGTGATATGGGCATTGGTAAAGATGGTGAACCGACCCATAACTTTGCCCCAGGTTATGAACTGCATGCCAAATACACCCTGTTTGCTGAAGGCTGTCGTGGTCACTTAGGCAAACGTCTGATTCAGAAATTCAATCTGGACAAAGATGCCGACCCTCAACACTACGGTATCGGCATTAAAGAGCTGTGGGAAATTGATCCGGCCAAACATAAGCCAGGTCTGGTGATGCACGGTGCCGGCTGGCCATTGTCTGAAACCGGTTCTTCCGGCGGCTGGTGGCTCTACCACGCGGAAAACAACCAGGTCACACTGGGGATGATCGTCGATCTGTCTTATGAAAACCCGCACATGTATCCATTTATGGAAATGCAGCGCTGGAAGACTCATCCTCTGATTAAGCAATACTTGGAAGGCGGTAAGCGTATTTCTTATGGTGCGCGTGCCGTAACCAAAGGTGGCTTTAACTCGCTGCCTAAATTCACTTTCCCGGGTGGTTCTTTAATTGGTGATGATGCAGGCTTCCTGAACTTTGCCAAAATCAAAGGCTCTCATACCGCAATGAAATCCGGCATGCTCTGTGGTGAGGCAGTCTTTGAAGCGATTGCTGCTGGTGTCGAAAAAGGTGGTGACTTGGCGATTGCCCGCGTGACTGAAGGTGAAGATTTCTTTGCAAAAGAATTAACGTCTTATACCGAGAAGTTCAACAATAGCTGGCTGAAAGAAGAGCTCTACAACGCGCGTAACTTTGGCCCGGCAATGCATAAGTTTGGTCAATGGTTTGGTGGTGCGTTTAACTTTATCGACCAGAACATCTTTAAAGTGCCATTTACCCTGCATGACTTGGTGCCTGACTTCAGCGCACTGAAAACCGTAGATGCGGTAAGCTTTAAGCCGAACTATCCAAAACCGGATGGCAAGCTGACCTTTGACCGTTTGTCTTCGGTGTTTGTATCCAATACCGTACACGAAGAAAACCAACCAGCGCACCTGAAACTAACCAATGCCTCGATTCCGGTCGATGTGAACTTGCCTAAATGGGATGAGCCGGCACAGCGTTACTGCCCTGCGGGTGTGTATGAAATTATGGAAAATGATGATGGTTCCAAGCGCTTCCAGATTAACGCAGCCAACTGCGTACACTGTAAAACTTGTGACATTAAAGATCCATCACAGAACATCACCTGGGTAACACCGGAAGGTGGTGGTGGTCCAAACTATCCAAATATGTAATCTCGATTGAGATCAAAATAAACCCGCGTAAGCGGGTTTATTTTTTTCTTTCTTAGATAAATCCAACTCAATAATTATAGCTATTTTTATTTTTGTTATTTTAGTAAAAATATATACTAGAGTTATAGTAAGCCGTTCATGACTGAGTTTATTCTTCCCCATCAAACTGCCAATACACATCTCCCCAATCACTTTCAAAATCAGGGAAAATATCTCCGTGTTTAAAATATTGGCGTGAGTTTTCTTTGGCAAATGTATACCAGTAACCTGCGTGTGGGCAGGGTTCTCCAGCGAGTACAATATCAATTCTTTCTGGTTCTTGAGCTTCGACTTCCACTCGTTTTAATTCAGGCCATGTACTGTCTTTATCAAATCGAGCAATCCATTGTTTCGCACTTACTACATCAAAACGTGGGTTTGGATCATCTGACCATGCATCTAAGGTCGTAAGTTTTAAGTTATCACAACGTATCGGTTTAATTAGCTCATTTGCCAACACCAATAGATCAGGGACATCTTCTTCAACTGGATAAAGTGAGAGCTCACCCAAACGAATCCAAAGACTATATTGAGTCGGATTGTTCGAATCCTCTATTTTAGTTATTTCAATACGTGGATCATTGAGTTTTTCGCGAATTTGCTCTTCACTTAAACCTAACTTTTCTAGCCAATAGGGCGAAAGTAAAAAACACCATGTTGGGGTACGAATTCCTCCACCTAAAGCGTCACGATCTTCTGAGACAAACATATTTTCATGAGAAAACTCCATCCCAGGATGATCTATATCGAGCCCGTAAAAATATTCTGTAAAAATCCGTTCTGCTGTTTCAAATTCAGGAGATATAAATGCAAACTGGCCTGTGTTACCTATTTCATAACCACTGTAAGCTTGAACTGGATTAAGTTGTTCCAAACATTTTTTAACAAAGGAGTGCCAAACAATCTTATTGGATCTATACCATTTATCGCCAAAAGTTAATTTAAGACTAGAATAACGTTCATTTGAGTTTCTAATTTTAGCGCCTAAGGCCCAACGTGCACTTTGATTAGGAGATTCTGCAGATGTTGCACCAATATAGTAAATAAAATGTTTTTTATAAACCGTTGTCATTTCCGTTAACATTTCGTTACGACTTCTAATCCACTTATCAGCCTTTTTCCATACTTCAGTATCACTCCTAAACCTTAATTGAAAAGGCTTATCTATAATAGAATTTTCAAATTCGATATAAATAGCCACAACTTTATTTAATATTTCTACACAATCTTTATTACAAATATAAAAAGTAACATAAGGACAAACACCAAATTCTTGGTTTTCCTCCCCATAAAGAATAGAAGTATCTTGAGGAATATCCCGAACTAACTCTTCTATTTCTTGTTTACTTAAATAGAGTTGTGATGTACTCATTATATTAATTTCCTCTTCTACGGTAATCCTCCCATAAAAAACTACATAAAATTAGCTTCATAATAACCGACACTCCATATACTTAAACAAAGAAACAAACCTACCAGCCAATATGTTAATCTTATTAGCTTAGTAATTTTTTGATAATTATTTTTTTTCTTAAAAACAATATCGCTCATTACTTTGTTAAAACTATTATTCTTTGAAAAAAAATTCCAGATATCAGTTACCATTTTATTACTAATATAATACCTATATAAGAAATATATCATTAGAATAAAATTAGATACGAATAAAAAAACCGCAATCCATCTTAAATAAAATAGTATTTCCATATAATTAGAACCTTGGAAAATTAAATGGTTGAGCCGGAATTACTGGCATCTTTTCCGGTGGAATACTGTAGACTGGTTGTTCAGGTATATAATCTGATGTATTTTGCCATCCATCCGTAATCCCTAAACCAGCTCCTGCTCCACTTCCACCTTTTATGACCGCATAAAATGATTTTCCAGACCAAGAGTACCCACCACAAATTTGTCCAAACCAATTAGCACCGACACCTCCGCAAGCTTCTATATATCTACCATCGGGTTTATTACCTATATTAAGTGGCTTTGTTGCATAAATATGTAAGCATCTGATTTAAATAAATTTAATTTTGGATCAAAAAATAATCAAAACCTTTAAAATCATATAGTTATGAAATCTTTGTGCAACAAAGCCTA